>JBAXWB010000048.1 GCA_037128595.1 bacterium | reverse complement strand
GTCGAAGTTGTGCCTCCAGTCTCCGAGGTGGCAGCCGACGTCCCGGCGGCTGATGCGTCTAGTGAGGTCCTACCCGGCACCAATGCCGTCGGGACGCCGGCATCCACCTTGGTGGTAGAGCCTGTGTTTGAAAATCCGGTGCCACCGCCAGAAATACCCGTGCCTACTTACGCGCCAGACCCGGAGGCTGTGCCGGTGTCGCCCCCCATCGTAACACCGGAACCGACGATCACTGAACCCCAGTCACCGCCGCCGATGTCTATTTGCGAATCGGCGCCAACAGCCCAACCAGATCCCCGCCCGGTGCCGACACCGGTTGTAACCGAAACCCCGATGACAACACCGGAACCAGTCAGCGTGACGGCACCAACCCCACCGCCAGTCCCAGAACCGCTCCCGGTCGAAGTTGTGCCTCCAGTCTCCGAGGTGGCAGCCGACGTCCCGGCGGCTGATGTGTCTAGTGAGGTCCTACCCGGCACCAATGCCGCCGGGACGCCGACAGTAATCCCCCCACCACCTCTTGACGAAGGTGCTCCGGTCGACGCGGTAGTGGAGGATCCTCTGCCACAGTGACAGGTGATTTCCATAAAAGAACGGTCGCTTTTTGAGGATCACATAACTATCTTTTGGCCCTGTAAGATTGTCACCGGGAGCTGATAAACCATGACCAAAACGCAATTCCCGCCTAATGGGATTCAGAAGCATTTCGCTGAGATTGTGAGGCCGTTCTTTAATGAAATTCAAATTCTTAGCCAGCAATTAGGATTTTTAGCAAAGACCCGCGACCTTCTTCTCCCCCGCCTCATTTCCGGCAAACTATCCGTCGCAGACCTCGACATTCAGTTCCCACCCGGAATGGATGCAGAAGTTAAGCTGAAAGCTAATGCTTAATCTCCTGACGGCAAACCGCCGCACTCCAAAAAGATTTAGCGCCATCCTGCTCCCTTCTGAACGGAAATTGCAGTTGTCCGAAAAAGGCGGACAACTGGTGGTGATCATTTCTGTCAGTATCATTCATATGATCTAATAGTTAAATATATACTATACACATAAGTCTTTTGTGGGTTAATAGAGGACTTGGGTGAAGGTAAAAAGGCTTGAAAAGTGTTGCAGGCATTGAACCTATAGGTTAAAACATGAAATTGGAATTCTTACTGGAAGGTTCGGCATTCACTTTGTACGCCATCGTGCAGGGAGAAAATGTGGTCGAATATCTGGAGGAATTGGAGCAGAACAATGTTCAGGCACATGCCCAGATTGCGCGGAGGTTGCTGCAACTGGCGGAGCGTGGGCCATCCAGGAAAAAAGATGAATTCAATGACTTGGGGCATGAGCTCTATGAGGCTAAGGCCAAAAAGGGGCCACGCGTGATTTTCTTCTACGATGAAAACCGGCTTATCATATGCTCGCATGCTTTTGATAAACAGGGGCAGAAGACGCCTAAAAGGGAAATCGAAACCGCCGTGAGTCGTAAGCGTAACTATTTTGCCTGTAAGCAGGCAGGTTTTGGGTTTGGAATACTTCGGGATGAGAAACAAGCAGAGCCCAGGAGGCAGCCTTGAATACCATGATCGTAAGGAAAAGCGGTGGATATACTTTTGCAGAAGGATTGAAACGGGCACAGAAACACCTTGAATTTTATGAGGAAGGCCTCGTCATTGAAGTGGCCGCACGCATTATTGATGCGATGGAAGCCTCTGGCGTAACTCGCAGTGAACTGGCGCGCCGATTAAAGGTAAGCCCTGCCTATGTGACCAAAATCTTGCGCGGTCACGCTAATCTTAGTCTGGAGAGTTTGGTGAAGCTCGCCTTTGTTCTCGACTTGAAATGGGAATGCATTTTGATTCCCAAACATGCCAGGGTGAGTCTTCTCGCGGTGACGGGCGAATCTGGCGGCTCAACCCTTCGGACCGTAGAAACGGCGACGGTTGAGGGGTTGGGTGGAGAACCCACTCCGGACGAAAATGCCCAATATGCGAAAGGTACACGCTATGAACTGCCTCTTTCGGCTTGACCATTACCAGATTGAAAGTGTTGCCGTCGCTCAGAACGAGGCGTTTGATTCCGCGTTGTCGGTTCATACGGGCGACATTTCCTCTGCGATTAATATCGCGCCACACCTGAAGGAGCCGGGTAAATATCGATTGACCCTCGAAGTTCAGGTCAAACCCAAGTTGAAAAAGGAAAAGGAATTCTTTCCCTACGGGGTCTCGATCAGGGGGCGTGCTTTTTTCTCCTTTAAGGTACCATGTTTAGCTGATCAAGCGGAACATACCCTCCGCGTTAATGGCGCCGCCATCCTGTACGGACTGCTCCGTGCCCAGGTGGCGCAAATAACGGCACAATCCGCTCATGGTCAATTTCTGCTGCCAACGATGGATTTCGTCGAACTGGCCAAATCAAAGCAGGAGGGCAAGGCCGCGAAGGGAAAATAGTCAGGGATTGCCCAATGAGCAGGTATTGCATGTCTACCTCCCCGAGAGTTATGACCGGGTGCTATTCAAGAATCAATGCGACGGGGTTTTTGATTTAATGTTGAATTATGCGAGCCAAGGCCTGAAGTGGGTGGCCTGATTTTCTGGAGTCTGAATCCTGCTATTTGACTCTTCTCTGCCGCACGGCTTCGTAGAGCAGGATCGTCGTGGCGGCGGCGACGTTGAGAGAGTCGGCCTGGCCGAGCATGGGAATTCTCACCTTGAGGTCGGCGGCGTTCATCCATTTATCGGTAAGACCGTATTGTTCAGTCCCCACCACCAGGGCCGTGCCTTTTTTGAGATCCACCGCGTAATACTCGAATTCCGTGTGAGGCGTGGCGGCCAGAATCTGGATACTATTTTTGTGAAGCCAGGCGAGCACTTCGTCCGAGGTGGCTTCCACGACGGGGATGGTGAATAGTGTGCCGGTACTGGCCCGGACCACATTCGGGTTATTGATATCGGTGCAGCGGTCACAAATGATGACGGCATGGACACCGGCCGCATCCGCTGAGCGCAGGATAGTACCCAGATTGCCGGGTTTCTCAATGGCCTCCGCCACGACCAGCAGGGGATTTTCGGGTAACACCAGATCGTTGAGAGACCAGCGGACCTGCGGGGCAATGGCCAGCAGGCCTTCGGGGCGATCACGATAGGAAATCTTCTCGAACACCGGCTTGGTGCATTCAAACAGTTCCGCGCCCGCCTGACGGCATTGTTCGATCAGCGCCGGTTCATTGGTGCCCATGAAGAAATCAGGACAGATGAAGAGCGCTTTTGGAAGGTGTTTGTTATCGAGGGCGCGCTTGAGTTCGCGATAGCCCTCAATAATCATCTCCCCATGTTCATCCCGGTCAGAGCGCTGCCGCAAACTGACCACGGCCTTGACGCGAGGGTTTTGTAAGCTGGAGATCAGCATGGGCTTAGGCATGGCCACGTATGATCACTGGAATGTGATCGTGGCGTGACCCGCCACAGAATAACCGGCAGAGTTCGAAGATGATGAGCCGCTACCTGTTATGGTGGAGGTGACATTGAGGGTCACCGAGCCACTCAGGGTGCCCCCAGATGGTGCAAAATAGCGCACTTCACTGCCCGTTAGGGAGGAAAGCGACCCTTGTGCAGAACTGGTTGTGCCCGTGCTGGAGCTTGAGCCATTAAGGGCCCAGGTGTAATGGTAGCCGCCACTGACGGTGAATAGCTGGGATTGGCCGGCGGAAAGAACGACCGAGGAGGGGGTGATCACAAGTTCTTCATTGGCGCTGGCCGTGTCACACCCGGTCCAAATCAGGGCTCCCGTCGCGCAGAGGACTGAAACCACGCCAGCCATCATTACCTGCTTCATTTTCTTTGTCATATCAAGCTCCTTGGCAATTACAATGGATCGATCAGGTCAAGAATCGCTCTGTCGGTCAGTTCCCGTTTCTGGGAGGGGACATGACGCTGTAGTTTCGGGCGTGAACTGGGCGCCCGACCAGGCGCCGGGGATTCCGTTCCGGGTTCAGTACTGTCGGGGGCAGATTCATCACTGACAGGGGCAGTGGCCTCGCTTGAGACTTCGTTGGAGAGCTCGCCTGAACCGGATTCGTCCGGGGTATTGGCGTCAGTCGGCGTGGTCGCGTCCGGGGCGGCGTCATTTGCCTGTGGCGCTGGTTTCGGCGTCTGTGGTTTGCGGGGCGGCTGGGGTTTGGTTTCCCGTTGGATGGGGCCGCACACGGTATCAAGTGTCCGAGTGAACGTACTGGCAAAACTGTAGCCGATCCCCAGTTTGTCAGCGAGTTTCTGGAACTCCGACCGTTCGGCCGCCAACACGACTGAATGGGTTTTCTGGAATTCTGCAATGGACTGTTTGACCACTTTGTCCAATTGGTCGATGGTCGCAAACCTGGCTTGAACCCCATCCTGTTTGGCGCCATCCGGGATTTTGCGGGAAGGGCGGCCGGGGAAAACGATCGTAACGGGACTGTTCCGTTTGCTCACGAAGGAGGAAAGCCGGCGCAGGATGGCAATCTGGTCATTGGGATTGACCTCGCTATTGGCTGCGTCTTTTCCGGTGGAATACACATAAACATACGCGGAAGGGCCCTTACGAACCGACTTCCCGCTAAACAGACTCTTAATCGCTTCAACTATTTTAATCACGTCATAACTCCATCTGCAACATAATGGGTTGTATGATAGCGACTTGCAGGGGGAGATGTCAATGTGGAGATGCTGAAGTCTTCTCCTCTACATTCGGCAGGACGATGGAAATGGCCAGTTGGTTGGTGACCAGAATGGAGGCGGCGGCCTGGCGGATCTGATCGGGGGTGACGGCCTCGATGCGTTTTCGGGTGGTAAATTCGTGGTCGAAGCCGAGTTGATAGAGCTCGTTCAGGGCGCAGACCATGGCCAGGTTTCCGTTGTCCTGCAGTCCCATTTCATGTTCCGCAATCACCATGTTGCGGGCACGGTCAATCTCGTCGGGGTCCAGCCCTTTGGTTACCACCCGTTCGATTTCTTCGCGGAACAGTTTCTCCACTTCCGGCAGGGCATCGGCCCGGGTTCCGGCATAAATCATAAACAGGCCGGAATCAAGGCCGACCCGTTGAGAGGTGCTGGCGTAATAGGCCAGTCCGCGTTTATCACGGATGGTGTCAAAGAGATGGGAGGACATGCCGCTCATGGCATTTTCCAAAAGCAATAACGCGTCACGGCGCGGGTCGGCCAGTCCGGCGCCGGGAAAGCCGAACAGGACAATGCATTGTTCCCGGGGTTCGCGGGCTTCCACTCGGGCAGGGAGGACGGGTTTCGGGGTTGCCGCCAATCGGGCCGGGGCGAGATCCCGACGGATGCGGCGGGTATATTTCTCTGCCAGCGCCTCGGCGTCCTTGGCCGTGATATCGCCGAAAATCGAGAGCACCATGTTCCCTGAGACCAGCTGTTTCCGGTAGTACTCCCGGATCGTGGTCTGATCGAGACTGGCGACGGACTCCGGTTTCCCCGTCAGGGGGAGGCGATACGGGTGGCCGGCAAAGATGATCGCATCCAGTGCCTCGCGGGCCACCTGTATGGGTTGTTCTTTGCGTGACTCGATGGCGGCTAGCTGAATGGTCTTCTGCTTATCGATTTCATTGGTGGGGAAGGCGGATTGGCCGAGGCAGTCAAACATGACGTCCATCAGAAGAGGCGTGTCACCGGCAAGGGACTGGCCGCGCAGGCCGAAACTATTGTACCCGGCAAAAGGGGAGAGCGCGATCCCGAGTTGTTCGAGGGTGGCGGCGATGTCGGAGGCGGACCGGTTGGGGGTGCCGCGGGTGAGCAGTTCGGCCATCAGTTGGGTGATCCCGCTCGTCGTTTCGGTTTCAGCAATGACCCCGCCATTGAAGGCCGCGCAGACATAGACGAAGGGAAGCCGGTGGTCTTCCCGTACGATAAGCGGGATACCGCTGGAAAGGGTTTTCTTAAACACCTCGGAGGGTTGGCTCATGGCGGCCGGGAGAGTGGACGCCGATTCCTTTTCGGGGCCGAGGATGACGGTGACCCGGTTTTCCGGGCGCAGGTATTTCCGGGCGACGGCCTGGAGGTCGGCCGGCGTGACGGCCTGGAGGCGAGTCAGATAGGCCTCGGCATAGCGAGGGTCGGCCATGAAGAGCTGCCCTTCGGCATAACTTGCGGCCTGGCCATGCATGGTCTGCAACTGGGCCAATTCGCCTACCAGCATGATCCGGCGCGCCTTCTCGATTTCATCGCGGGTAAAGCGGGTCTTTTCCCAGGACGCGGTGGCGGAATCAATCGCCTCCACTACTTCGGTTTCCCGCGCGGGATCCAACTCGGCACTCACCACAAAGAGGCCGGGATCCCGCATGGTAAACGAGGAGGCGCTGATGTCATGCACGAGTTTCCGGGTTTCCTTGATGTCCTGCACCAGGCGCGAGCTCTGGCTGCCGCCGGTGATGGAGGCGAGGAGTTCCAAGGCCGGGGCATCCGGGTCTGACAGGGTGACGGTATGGAAGGCCACCATCAGGCGGGAAATTTTGTAGGGGCCGGCTTTGCGGACCTGACGGGGCGCGGTTTGGGTGGGTTCTGCCGGGACAAAGATGGGCGGGTTGGGCTTCCGGGCAAAGCTGGCAAAGGCTTTGGTCAAGGCCTCCCTGGCCTCCAGGGCATTCAGGTCACCCACAACCGCAACGACCATGTTGTCCGGCACATAGCGCCGGTGGTAGTAATCCAGAAGCCCCTCACGGGTAATGGATTTAAAGATATCGCTTAGCCCGATCACCGGGAGCCGGTAGGGGTGGGCAGTGTAGGCGGTGTGAAAGAGCAATTCCTGGATCTGGCGGCTGGGATTATCTTCACCCATGCTGAACTCGCGAAGAATCACCTCTTTTTCACGCCGCCATTCCTCTTCCGGGAAAGAGGCGTTGATCACGGCATCGGCCAGGGTGTCAAGTCCGGCTTTCCAGTTGCGCGCGGGGATGTCGGTAAAGAAGACGGTCCGGTCAAGGCTGGTATAGGCATTCAGTTCCCCGCCCAGACTGATGATGGTTTTGGCGATGTCGCCCGGCTTACGGGTGGGGGTTCCCTTGAACACCATGTGTTCAACATAATGGGATAGGCCGCCGCCCATGAGCTGGCCCTCATGAATCGAGCCGGAGCCGACCCAGATTTGAATGGAGACCACGGGGGCGGCGTGATCTTCCTTGATCAGCAGGGTCATGCCGTTATCCAGCGTGAAGCTCTGGATGCGGTCATTGGATTGTTTCAGGGTGGTGAGGGCGGTCGCTCCGGTTTGGTCGGCCGCTGAGGTCGTGAGGATGCATAATCCGAAGACGAGGGTGAACAGGACGAGGAGTGGTTTGGTCATGACGGTTCCTTTGAGCGGGTGCGGGGGGCACGTTTACGTTTTTCCGGTTTGGGTGATTCTTTCGATACGGAGGGGAGAAAGGGGACGGTGAAGGCGGTCTGGAATGAATAGCCGTTGCTAAAATCCTCTAATTTGTCCTGATCGGTTTTGCCGAGGACCCCGTGGGATACCAGATTAAAGACCAGGTTGCCGAAATCCTCCGTCCGGGTGATACCCCAGGTGTCGAGAACGGTTCGGGTGATGGGGCCGAATTCCTGCAGGGCATAAAGCCGGATGCCATCGAGGAGCTCCTGTCCCGTGATATGGCGCGCCGGGCCCGCCGTTGGCTTCTTCATGGCGCGGATGGTGTAGTCCAGGGCCAGGCGCAGAAAGACATAAGCCTCAAGTGGATAGCGCGTGTCTTCTTTCAAGATCACCCGCATGGCTTCTTCGAAATTAAGGCGTTTCATGATCCGTTCCCTGGAAGAGGTTTTTGACAGAATTAACACAATGACCAGAATGATACGTAATCAAGAACCCACTTATTTTGTATATTCTGTTCATTCTGTCTGAAATTCTTTGCCGAGTTAGCAAAGGGCTTGCCGGATCTGATCGGCGGTCGTTTGTAGCTCCTGGGGACTCTCGTATTGTTTTGGGAGCCAGTTCCCATGGTAGCCGTCGGTGGTGAAACGCGGGATGACGTGGAAATGAATGTGCGGCACCACTTGTCCCGCCACCGTGCCATTGGCTTGCGAGACGTTGATGCCGTCGGCGTGAAGGCCCTTCATCTGGGCGCGGGCGATGCGTTGAACGACGGTAATCAGTTTCTGGAGGACTTCCGGTGGGGTATCCATCAGGGGATTGTGATGAGCCTTCGGGATGACCAGTGCATGGCCTTTCACCACGGGGGCGATGTCCATAAATGACAGGACCTCCGCATCCTCATAGAGGCGGGTGCAAGGGATTTCACCCTTGATGATTTTGCAAAAGATACAGTCGTTACTCATGGCCGCATATTCTCCCGAAGTTTCCGGCGCCGACGGAGCGGCGCCCTCCATCATTTGGAATGGAGGGTTTTGCTCTGTCAAAACCGCTTGTTCTCTTATGTTCTAGCAGAATCATCTTTGCATTTAAACTATTTTGAAAATTCCGCTTATTCTGTCAGACTCCTCATCTATGAAAACCTGTTCCATTAAAGAAACTGAAGAGCTTGAAGCGCAACATCTGGCCAACCTGCTGGAATTCATCCCCCTGTTTGAGGACCCGGCGTTTTGTCCGGCCGGGCAGATTCCGGTTGATGAGGAGAACTGGCCGGATGAAGCCTTTATGAAGCTGGTCTCCCGCTTTATGGATGCCTGCTACAAAAATGGGTTTATCGTTCGCTTCGACTGGGAGAACTGGGAGGCCGACGCCATGACCTATGTCAAAGATCCGGTGTTACTCAACGGGGCCGACCTGCTGGTGTTGCGGCGGTTGCTAACCTGGCATGTCCGGCAGAATCGCTTTACCAAAAACCATGTGGCGACCGTGATCGCATCAGGTCATATCCTTCACGTGCTGAAACGCTTGCGTGATCTCTGAGGCCAAAGGGGCGGGCTACTCCGTTAGCGTGACGCGGCCAAAGACATAATGGCGTTTCTGGCGTTCTGCTTTTGACAAGGGTGCCCCTTCGATCGCGAGGCGCTTCTCAATTCTCGCATCATAGGCGCCGAGTTCCAACGCATAGTTCCCCGGAGCCAACTGGGTAGGGGGCTCAAACTGGAACGGGATATTTAGCGAGCCAAGGGCAAAGGTTTGCCAGAGCGGGAAGGTGAAGGTATGCACCGTGTGCCCCTTTTCCCGGGCTTACCCAGGATGGCCGATTCCCGCCCTCAACCCTCTTAACTCACGTGATCACCCAGAGCGACTGGACATAGATGCCCAGCAGGGCATCGGTGTCATCGGGGCAGAACGAACTGGGCAGTTCGCGCATCAGTTCCAGGTACCACACACCGACCCCGAACCGCGAATCGTGCCAGATGAGGGTTTCGACAAACGTTTCGGTGTCCCCCCCAAATTTCACCCCGTAATTCAGGGCCGCGAGTCCGATGGATAAGTCGAACAGACTGTCCTCAATGCCGACGAGTTGGCCGGTGGTATAGGCCTGCTCGATTTGGCGTGTTTTTTCAATCAAGGCCCGTCCCTGGTCCTGCATGCGTTCCTGAGTGGCCGATTCAATTAAGATCCGCAATTTATCCAGGAGCGGCGCGACCTCGGAGCCCCGGTTGCGCTGTTCCCGGATCAGGATGCGGTAGAATTCGCCCGGTTCCCCGATCAAGTCCGCCACGGCCACGGCCAGGGACCGTTTCAGGATCGGATTGGCCGTTTGCTGAAGGCGGGGAAGGATTTCATAAATGGCCGCCATTTCGCCCAGTTTGGCAAGCGCCTCACTTGAAGCGGACAGGACCTTGGAGTCATGGCTCTCCTGCAACACCTTCAAGAGGGGTTCCGAAGCGCGGGCGTCCCCGATTTCACCCAGAGTGCGTGCGATTTCAGAGACCGTTTCGCGATCCCCATCCCTGAGGCGGCGGATCAGGGCATCCACACTGGAGCGGTCATGCGTCTGGCGCAGGGCGCGGGCGATCTGCGGCATCAGGTCGATATTCGGGTCGTCCAGTTTTTGCACCAGTGCGTCGATCGCATCCGGACCGCCAATCCGGCCGAGTGCCATGGCCGCTTCCTCCCGCACCTGGGAGGACGGGTCCTCCAGTTTCTCAATTAAATCGCGTACGGCGATCCGGAAGCGATCCTCGCCCAATTTGCGCACGGCCCCCGCGCGTCCCCCGCTGGTGGTGGAATTAAGCAACGACATCACATTGAAGGTTCCTGTGACCATGCGCAGGGGGTTGCCCACCTGCAGGCTGGCCAGAGCCGTGCGGAAGGTCATTTCACCCTTACGCTGTTTTACGGTCAGAAGCATCCGGACGGCCACGAGCCAGACGAGTGCAATTTGCAGAATGACCAGAACATGGAAAAAGCCAAAGGCGGTGCCGGTGGGCATGATGATGGGCTGTTGGAAGGGATGGGCATTCATCCAGTCCATCACTTTTCCTGCCACCAACGGGCCCAGGGCACCTAGCGCTCCGATGGCGCTCCAGTGTACGGCCATGGCCATGGTCCGGCCATTGGTGGGCATCAGGGCGGCGATCAAGCTGACTTGAGAGAGGCCCACGCCGGAATAGAACAACCCCCCGAAGATATTCACAACCAAAAGAATCAGGATGGGTTGCGGAAGAGAGAATGGCTTAATGAACGGTATATGCAGCGTGACGCTGGTGTCGAGCATGAAGAACCAGCTTAAGCCTAAAGCAGGGGCGAGAATCATCATGACGGCCCCGAAATTGCGTGCGCCCACGCGATCCATGACGTAACTCCAGAGAAAACCGGCAATGGACGCTCCGACCATGCCGCTGATCACCAGTGCCGACATGGCGCTATAGCCGATGTGATATACGCGATTCAGGTAGACAAAGCTGAGCTGGGCGATCAGTCCGACCCCGAAGGTCCAGACCCCCATGGACAGGGTCAGCCAGAGAAAATCCCGGCTCTTCAAAGGCTGAATAAACCGTTGCAACAGACTGCCACGCGAGGTCGTGCCGCCCGGCTTGGGTTCGGGCACCGATAGGTGGACCAGAATGTCAGCGACGCCAAGACATGCGGCGACGCTGAAGACAATGGCGAACCCGTTGAGCACACGACGCGGTTGGGTCGGGTCATTGAACAAATCCAGTGCCCAGCCGGCCCCGATCATGCCAAGCAGGCCGACTACCGAGACCAGACTGTGGCGGATGCCCCAGAAACTGGCCCGGGATTGAGGCGGGACCAGTTCGGCCATCCAGCTCCACCAGGGGGCGGAGCCCAGTTGCGCCAGGACGGAACTAAGGGCCACGACCCCGACCACGGCGGCCACCATCCAGGGAGTTCCGGGGGGGACGAAGAGCGGCAACAGGGCGGGGACAAACCAGAGCAGTCGGTGCAGCAGTACCAACGTGGCCCAGTAGGGCTTGCGTGCGGGCAGGCGTTCAGCCACCAGGGCCGAGAACATCTGCAACACCATGGCCAACTGGCCTACGGTGGAGGTCAGTCCGATCATCACGCCGCTGGCCCCGAGGGCGTTCATGAGCATGGTTAAGGGCATGCCACCGGCAATATTTGCCCAGGCATTTCCCAGACAGCCCGCGATGATATTGGTTCGCAATCCCCGGCGAATATCGGCGTCGGTCAGGGGGGTCCCATCTGTTTTAACTCTTTCAGAACTTGAATCAACCATACAACAATCTTTATGTGGCCCCATTGCCAGCCGACAACCTTGGCCGCTTCTGCCCGTTTCGTCAATCTGATTCCTGAAGCGGAAGATGAATAGGATGTCTACTTGACATTCGTACCCCTACATACTCACAATTGTCTCTGAAATGAAGACTCCGTTTAAGACGCAAGAAGCGCTCTGTCGTTGGCTATGTGCCTGCCTGGTGGTCAGCGCAACCGTCCTGGGGCAAACAAATTTGCCCAGGCCCCGTCTCGTATGTGACGAACCGCTGTTCGATTATGGAATAAAGCCCAACAGTATTGAGATTGAGCATGATTTTGTTATCAGGAACACAGGCGATCTGCCGCTGATCATTTCGCAAGTTCGAAGTGGCTGCGGGTGTACCCGGGCCCAGCTCAGCCAGAACACCCTCGCTCCGGGGAGCAATGCGGTGCTGAGCGCCCGGCTTTCCTTGCGGGGTGTGGTTGGCCCCAAGCAAACCCACATCTATCTTCATTCAAACGACCCTGAAAACCCTGTATTTCAATGCAAAATGGCCGGTTCAGCCGTCATTGATCCATCGGTAAAGCCGCCTCCCCCGGCCACACCGGCTCCGCCCGTCGTGGAGCGTGATCTCAGCTCATTTCCCCCTGAAATCACGATCGATCCATCAGAAACGGTCCCCTTGGGGAATGTCCATTATGTGATTGTGCGCGGGAAAAATGATCAGCCGTTCAACGTGACCAACGTGGTGGTCATTCCGCCCGCCTTTCCGGCCCGGCTTCACAGTATGAAACAAGTCTGGGCAAGATTGAAAGTGGGCCCCATCACACCGGCCAGCCTGGGCTCCGGAGCAGTGGTACGGGTCTACACCGATATGCCGGGGGCTATGCCGCTGGATATCCCTGTCAGACCGGTCAGAAGCCCTTAATGTCCACGGCCCCTCCCCGGGCGAACGAAAACGGCTAAAACCTGCTATAATTGTATTGCTCCCCCTCTCTGAAAATGGTAATTTAAAAAATCACTTTAAAATGGTTTAAGGCTTATTATGGGGGGCATTCTGTGCAATATCCTAAAATGGTGAGTTGGTTTAGCGGGATTTATTTTGCAACAGGGTTGTTCCTTGTGCCTGTAGTTAACGCCCAGTTGAGTCAATCCCTCACAGGGCCTGCTACGGCTTCCGTTTGTGATACCCTGACGTTGACCAATATCATCAGTAACACGGGGGGGGTATTAAGTGGTTTACGGGTGACCAACAGCCTGCCGAGCGGGAATTTTTCCTATGTGGCCGGCCAAACGGTCATTACAGAGCCCGGCCCCGTCACGCGCAGCGGGACGAATGCCGACCCTGATCTAATTATTGGCGGAACCAATCTGGTTTGGGATTTTTCCACATTGGCAACTCCCTGTACCATCGATCATGTCCTGATTTCCGAGGTTTATTACAACGACAGTCACACGGCAGCGGAAAACAAAAACGGCTATCAGTGGGTGGAGCTGTTCAACCCTACGGCGGCGCCCATTACCCTGAATGACTGCTCGCTGAAGGATGCGGTTTCGGGGGTTTACGACAGTTTGCCGACGATGACACTGGCGGCCGGAGAATTTGTAATTGTGGCCGGGAGCACCAATGCCTTCAAGTCGGGCTCGTGGGGGTATACCGGGCAACTCTTCGAGGTCGCGGACGGTGCCATCGGAAACGGGCTGAATGATTATGGCGACGGGGTGTTTCTCTATCAGGGCGCGACCCTCATCGATGGGATGTCCTACGGGAATTCCCAGGCGGCATTTTCCCTTCCTTATCAGATTTCAGCAATTGGGTCATCGCTGGCGCGTACTCCGGTGGCGAACAGGGATACAGACACCGCCGCTGAATGGGCCACCCTTCCGGTGCCGACTCCGGGGAGCGGGGAAATCCCATTGGGCCTGCAAACGGGCGGTGGCGTGACCATTATCTACAAAGTAGCGGGCAGTTGTTCCGCTGACACAGGCCTGTTCGCCTCGAAAGTTGCATTTAAGCAGCCACCTAGTGCTGCGGCGACCGTTGTGACCACTACCAAATCCATTGCGCTCTATGCGGGTGATTTGCTCGTTTCAGAGACCCCGCTGATGCAGAATGCCAGTCGATATGGTCCGGCGGCCTGGCTCGTCTCGGTGAAAAACCTGGGCCTTGGCAGCGCCCGGAATGTCGTGATTACCGATCGGCTCTCGTCCGGCTTCCAGTTTACCGGCAGCGATGTGGTGCCGGCCTCAACGGCGGTAGGGGCGGACACGGTGATGACCTGGGATCAGACCGTGATTCCGGGTTTGGCCGATCTGGCGCCCGATGCGACGATCTCTGTGGCCGTGACAGGGCGCGTGGCCTTGGTTACGAATTTATACAACAAGGCGGATGTTCAATGGGGGTGTACCACCAGTACGGTATGTCAAAGCAGTGCGACCGCAAGTAATACCATCACAGCCGGTATCAATCTGGTCGATCTGGTGCCCCGCCTGTCCGCCTGGTTAACCCCGGCGGCACCCGTCGCGGTTGGCTATTGCGCAGGTGCCACCGTCACACTGCATATCACGAATGCCGCAGGGCCCACCGTGGGAACGGCCTTTAATGTGGCGGTCAGTAATATCCTGCCAGCGAGTTTGATCGGTACGAACCAGATTTACGTGGGGGATCTCCCGTCGGGCGCGAGTACGAATATTGCGATTACCCTGCTGGCCGGTGGAGACTGTCCTATCTCAACCAATGCGCAAACGGCCTATTTCACCTTCAGTTATCACGATTCGATGGATCGGGCTTATGGGCCGCCGACCGTCTTCAGTGTGGTTCAGGTGACCCAGCCCCCCTCGGCCTCGGTTCAGGTTTCCGTGCCGGCCTCCCAGACCAGTACGGAGGGCGGCGCCATCCCGGTAAAGGTGTATTTTACTTACAATAATTTTGACGGAACCGAAGTGATTACGCTGCGCGAAACCTATCCCGCCAGCACCAATCTGACGCCCACGGCAATCTCGGCGGGCGGCTATCTTGACGGAACGGATGTGGTCTGGACGAATTCAGGGTTTATTGGCAGCGGGGTCTACACGGCCAGCTTCAATCTCGCCATCGGGTCACTTTGCGGCGGGCCCTTCGGGTATATCCAGAATAGGGTTACCGTTCCTGATTTCATGAATTGCCGCAGATGCACCACTTCAGTGACGGGGAGCGGTGAACGCTATTTAACCTATTTCGGGGCCGGAGCCGGATGCGTCACGGGCGGTGGGGGCGGAACGGGTGTTTGCTCGTACGCGAGCATCAAAACCACGCCCACTAATAATTTGGTGGAGGTTTGCCAGCCTGTATGGTTGAGCCATTCGTTTACTAATTTTACCGGCATGTTGCCCGGCTGGTCGAATATCACCTTCACCTCTGATTTAGGCGGGGTGACAGGGAACGCCAATACCAACGATGTGACGGTAGGGGTCAATGGCTCGAATTTGACAGCCTTTTGCACCTCAATGTCAGGCATCGGTAGTCTGACGGTCAACTTGTCGGGATTAACCAACAGTCTTTACCCTGATCTCTCCGGGGTTACCAATCTGACGATCACCTGGAAGATGCAGACGGTTGCGGCGGGGCAGGTGCACGAAACATCAACCCTGCATGTGCCGGTATGTGGCGGGACCTGGGCCGAGGTATATTGGAATGTCGGCGCAAGTGACATGTCGGTCTCGCTTGACGCCATCGAATATTTGGAGGCGTGCGGAATCACCACGGGGCGGATCGATCTGGCCCAGTTGTCCAGTCCGGGCTTGATGTCCGGCTCGAATGCCGTATTTGCCTCGTATGACGTTCGCGTTACACTGGATCTGGATGCGGATGGGAATGGGGCCTCGGAGATCACCTATGAAGACGGTTCCACCGTGTTTTCCAACATGGTGCTGCTGGGGGGCGCCCCCACTAATGGCTTCAATCCGGTCATTTCCTCAAACAAACTGACGTGGACAATTGGCAGCTTGGACCCGAATGGTGCCGGGTCTATCTTTTATATCCTACGGGGCGCCTGCGCCCGGTCCGCTCCTGAAAAGCAGGCTGCAAAGGTCGAGTTCAATACCCACTGTGCGCAGGGAGAGGCGCCGTTGGAGACGGCTTTTTCGCAAACCAATGCGGTCCCCTCCGTCTGTCCCGCCGGTCGGATGTCGGTTGAAATCCAGCCCGAGGTGACCTTCCTGACCGAGACGCAGTATGTGGTGCGCATGAGCTTCATGAACACCGGCGCCGGCACGGCCTACAATGTCACGCCGGAATTGATCATTCCCACCAATGTGGTGTTTAATTCGGCCTCGATTGGGACCTCGGACATCACGTCGACCAGTGTGGTCTGGACCTTGCAGAATGTTTCCAATCCCGGAAATTTAATCGATGCCGACGGGGACGGGAAAGCTGATGATCTGGCGCCGCTGGGCCAGTTTGAGATTCTGGCAACCAATTCCATCCTGTCGTTTGGACAGAATGCCGTCCACGCCAGGGTGTCACATGGCTGCAATAGCAACACCTGCCAATCGGCCACCTCCGTCAACGCCACCTTTCAGTCAAATGCCGGTGCCTTGGCCGCGCACACCGCCTTCGATGCCAATGGAAAACTCTGCAATACCAATGCCGCCAAAATTATTATCCTGAACACAGGGCTGATCAAGGATTATGACATTCACGTTTTCGAAGTGTTGCCCGATGGCATGACCTATGTCGCTGGCAGTTCGCGTTATGTTTATGGCGGGGTCACCACAAACGCCTTGAGCGACCCGGCCGGGACCGGCGCTCCCGGTGACAAACTGAATTGGGGGAGTGCTCAGATTCCCACCCTGGCCGGCTTGCCAGCGGGTGGTGAGTTGACGATCCTGTTCTCGACGCTGGCCTCCTGTGGGGCGAATACCGGGAACAAGCAATACTCGACTTCTGCGACCTATGTGGATATCGGTCGCAATCTGAACTCTGTGGCGGCGGTATCGACGATTCAGGTTTTGGATATCCCGGCGCTGTCCGTCGTGGTCGGGGCCTCACCTATAGTGGTGGATCACAACCGGACCAATGTCTACACCATTTCGGTAGACCACAGTGCAGGTTCCATCGTGAATGTGCCGGCGATGCAGCTGGTGGATGTGATGCCCACCAACGTGACGTTTTTAGGGGCTTCTGTGGCGCCGGATACGGTGAGCGGCAATTCCATGGTCAGCGGTGAGACGCTGACCTGGGGTAATGCCACACTGATGGGATTGTCTGGAGGCGCGCCTTATACCCCGGCTAAACTAGCGGTGTCGATTACCGTGACCGGCCTGGTGCTGGCTTGCAATTATATTGATAACAGAGCCACCGTTTCTTTTGGGTGCGACACAGACTCCCTGTGTTTAAGTAACGGCTACACCCAGCGCTCCATCTCGATCCCCCTGGTGGCGATCGGGGATCAAAGTGCGTTGACGCTCAGTTCATGGGGTGGAACGCGTACGGTGGTGGTGACCAATACCGGTGCCACCGGGCGCGGGGTGATTATCACGAATATTGCCCCTTCCGGCTTTGTGTTTACGGAAGCCGCGTCGGTGGCGGGGGAATTTACCGGCTCATCACTGATCGTGCACTTGTCGGGGACGCCTCTTGGGCGATTCGCCTATGTGGATTTCACCACGGCAGCCAGCAGCGGGGCAACGGACAGCTTTGATGATGCCGCAGATGGCCCCGATAACCTCGACATGGGAAATGGCAAGGGGTTCGTGGTGACGTTCAACCTGATCAGTGATGGGTCTGGCATGGACACTGTAGCCAATCCCCTGGATGTCGGGTATGCGGATCCTGAGCCGGTGGTGCTGTCGGAAGTCACGGCCCCCGCCACCCTGATCTACAGCAATTTATGCGAGGAGATCGCGCCGCAGACCGTGAACCAATCTGTGAAAACCATTCCCATCCGGCCGGATCCGGATATTGATCTTCTGCCGCACAGTTTGATTGTGACCAACGGGCAGGCGGTCACCTTCACCCTCAGCGTGATCAACGCGGCTGATGCCGGGTATAGTACGAACCTGCATGTCCGCCTGAAGTTCGGCGAAGGTTGGTCCAATCTGACCTGCTTGTCCACCAACCTCGTCCAATCCGGGGCAGGTACAGTGCAGATGGAGATGATGGGAAGCACAAATGTGCTAATCGAGCTTCCCGGAGTCGCACTGAACACCACTCTGAATAATCTGGCCATGACGTTCCGGGCAACGGCGGTGCAGGGGGCGGGTCCTTTGTACGCCTTGGCGGAAGTGGTTGGGGAATCCCCCGTCGCCGCTTCCATCACCTATATCGGCACCAATACCCTGGGTGCGGCCCCGCTGCTGAATACCATGCAGGGGTTAACGATCTTTACGAATAACGGCACGTACTACGGGTTTGATCAGGTCGAGGGGTTTGGTGCCGGGTTTGAGGTGAATGGGAACATTCGTTACGCCAATAGCGCCACGCTGGTCAATCAGTTGACCGCGCGGATCGGGGAGCCCCTGGTATTTCACCTTGTGGCTAATTTCTTCGGGACCGCCTACAGCAACATCGTGTTGACTCAAAGCCGCGAGACCAATCTCGTTTTTGGGACTCCGGGAAGTTATGTG
The DNA here is from genome assembly GCA_037128595.1 of bacterium. Classification (NCBI taxonomy): domain Bacteria; species bacterium. The sequence goes on along the minus strand of JBAXWB010000048.1, from coordinate 2,730 downwards.
TATGTAGGAGGCATCACGAATGCCGTCTATGACGCCGTTGCAGGGACCTTCACCCTTCAGCCTATTCTGGTTGATACCAGTGCCCTGTCCTCATTTACCGTGGATGTGCCGGTGTGGGTCCGCAATTCCCTGACCAATCAGACTGGGGTCTCGTTCACCAACGTCATCATTCCGACCTTCACGGTGGCCGGGGTGACCAACCTTCCTCCGAATTCCACCAATATTGTCAGTCTGGTGGAGCCGACGCTCTCCCTGGCGATGACCTGCGACACCAATAACATCCAGGCCGGGGATGTGGTGACCTTTACGAACATCATCACCCATGTGGGAAGCACGACCAACGCCTATGATATCGTATTCTCCAATTCCCTGCCTAGTGGCATGACCTTCGCCGGTGTTGAGCAGGTGGGGCCCTGGGTTACGAATGGATCGGTGCTGACCGTATCTGGAGCGGAGCTCTCCGGGTTGACGAACCTGGCGTTGGGCGGCACGGTGACCATAGTAGTGAAGGCCAAGGTCATGAATCAGCTGGTTGGTTCGACCATTTTCAATGTGGCTACGATTTATTACACGTCTTTGTTTGGCGCTGGTGCCAACGAGCGTAATGGATCGGATGGGGCAGGTGGCCTGAATGATTATACCACCTCCGCTTCGGTGGGCGTATTGGCCATGCCGTTGACTGGCATCAGGAAATCGGCGGGTAATTCCTCCCAGAACAATACGGTTGCCCCTGATCTCACCATTGGTGAGCGGATTCTCTACACCATCCGTGTGGACGTGCCCAACGGGGTCAGCACCAATCTTCAGGTCACTGACCACCTTCCGCCCGGCCTCGACTGGGTGGGGAACAATCCGGCTGCCGGGCTCACCTATCCCGGAAAAGGCTATCAGTTTGTCATTCCCGAAGGCGGGCCTGTATTCTCGACAAATGCCGGGGCGGGGTTGACGATCTCAGATCCTGATTCGACGCCGGATAGTTCGCTGACGACCGATGGGGCCGGGCAGGCCGTTCGGTTCACGATTGCCGTGATCACCAATACTCCTGATTCCCCCGCCGTGAATGATTATTTTGACCTGTCGCTCGAATGTGTCGTGGTGGATGATGGAGTCAATAACACCGGGAAAAGCCCGTTCCAGAAGAGTTGGAGTAATCAGGTGACCGTCATCGACGGCTTTTCGACCAATACGACCAACTCGGTCGCCTATATCCTTGCTGAACCGGATGTGATGATCGGGCACACCCTGTCGCCGATTGCCAATCTGGATGCCGGTGATCCGGTGACGATTACGCTGTACGTCACGAACAGTGCGGCCGCCCGAGCCAACGCCTATGACATCAGGGTGTTGGATACCCTGCCGCTGGCCGACTTTGATGTGAGTACCCTGGTGTGGGAAACGCCTGAAACAGGCTGGGCTGTTACGACCAATGTGAACGGGGCGAATCTCGAGTACCGGTTTGCCAGTACCGCCACCACGCCTCTTCTAACGAACTCCGTGGTGACTAATCGCTTCTCCGTGCGGCTGGCTCAGGGCGTTACCCCGAACCTCATTATCTCGAATGCGGTCCAATTGGAGGCGTCGGATACGATTAACGGAGACCCGCCCGCGGGGATCCCGTACCGCTCGACCACGTCGGCCAAAACTTATCTGAGTCTGACAGTGACGAATCTGTCGGTGGCCAAGTCGTTCTACGGGACGAGTGAGACGAATGCGGCGGATTCCTCGGGACAACTCGTCCAGGTGGGAGAGATGGTGACCTACCAGTTGGCGGTGACATTGCCGGAAGGCACGATCAGTAACCTGGTGGTGACAGACCTGATTCCGCGTGGGATGCAGTATGTGACCAACCGTGTGGGAACGGCGGGTTTTGGCGGCTCATTGGGGTCGCCGATGGGTATCGTGAGCAATGGTAGCAGCGGGTCGCCGGTGTCCTTTGTGTTCACCAATAATACGGTGGTGACAAATAACAACGACGTAAATGATAACACCTTCTCGATACAGGTAGATGCAGTGGTGTTGAACACGAACATCAACTACGGGACCTCGACAGTGTCACGGACGTTCTTCACGAATAAGTGTTCGGTGAGTTTTGGCGGCAATCTGCCAGCGACGACCAATGTGGCGGTCATCGTGACGAATATCGAGCCGGTGATCGCGATCAGCACCTCCTTCCGGACGAACCGGATGGATGCGGGCGACACGAACACGGTGTACCTGGTGGTAACGAACACCGGGTTGGCGACGGCGTATGACGTGGTGGTGACGGACGCCCTAAATACGGTGTATTTTGACACGAATACGATTGAGAACTTCAAGGTGAATGGTGCGGGGCCAGCTGGCTACCTGTTGACTTCAACCAACGGGATGGTCTGGATTGTGTCGGATGTGAGCGGGACGAATCCGCCGACTTGCAGTCTGGAAGCCAATGAGGGCATCACCTTCAGCTTTGATGTGAAAGCGGCGCAGACGGTACCACCGAACCTGACGATTACCAACCGCGCAGGGATCTATGCGGATACCATTGCGGGATATGCCGTGAATCAGCGGACCGTGACCGGCCAGGTGGCGACCGCGACGAATCAGAGCCCTGATGTGACGATCGCGAAGACATTCATCGGGACGAGTGAGACGAATGCGGTGGATTCGACGAACCAGTATGTTCAGATTGGTGAGACGGTGACCTACCAGTTGGCGGTGACATTGCCGGAAGGCACGATCAGTAACCTGGTG
>JBAXWB010000047.1 GCA_037128595.1 bacterium | reverse complement strand
GCCTTATGGCAACACGATGTTTTGTTCGTTTCTGATTAATCTGGTCTTGCCGAACTAGTTATTATCAGGAATCCCGATATCACGGATTTCCCTCGGATGAGCGGTCTACGATCCGCTCCATCCGCTACGATGTCGCAAATATTAGCGAAGCACAAAGGTATGTAAATAACATTCCCCAAAAGACCGGAAATTAGAACTATATTCTGACTTTCCAGTACCCAGGGCGACGATGAAGGTTTGCGATAGCAATGATCCGCAGTGTGCCGGATTTGATTTGAAAAATAACACCATAGGGAAACCGGTTAATCAGGCACCGCCGCGTATGCTTTGAAATCAGCGAAGATGCTTGAGGATATTGTATAATGCGAGCGATTGCCGCATAGACTTCTTCGGCAAATTCAAGTCCGAGCCCGTGCCGACAGGTGTCATAGTATCGGGAGGCTTTTTCTAACTCATCGTCCGCTTGCGGATGAAAGTAGAATTTCATCGGCGATATCTTTGGCGAATTCGTTCGAATACAGTTTCACCAGGGATAAGCTCCACTTCACCATTGTCGATTTGGGCTACCCGTCGTTCAGCTTCATCCGCCCACAATTTATCAACATCCGGTTGCGTGGGGAGGTTCAAGCTGGATAAAAGACGTTCGACCAAACCGATGCGATCATTCGCGGGGAGCGAAAGCGCTTTGTCATATACCTTGTCAGTTACCGTTATCATGCTTACCTCTTCTTTGCTTTTCAAATGCTACATCGTGAGGCGACTCGTGTCATCAACTTCTTGAAAGAGTTGTAACCTTTTGTTGTAACCTGGTGGCGAAAAATGAGCGGATTCAGGATGATTCAGGATTAGATCGTGATGGGCGTAATCCGTTGAATATGAACAGGATGATGACTCCAGCGCACTCGGGATGAAATGAGCGAAAATGACCAGTTGGAATTAGAAATCCGATGCTCTATCCAGCTGAGCTACGGGGGTATTGGAGAACGGGACGGATGATAGGGAGCTGCGGGGATGCTTTCAAGCCCAAACAGGAAAAAGGATACAACCCCAATCGGCTGGAACCCGATCTTGAAGGCCGGCGAGTCGTGTCTGAGCCGCCAGTCATCTTTCTCGGGCGCCACGAAAAGCGGGTCGGCCACGAGGGAGTTGCGGTCGAACCCCAGCGTCTGGAGAGACTGCCACTCATCAAGCGATTCCACCTCGACCAGGCGAACGTCATCGATCCACACCGTGCCTTCACCTCCCGGCAGATCGAACCGCGCCCGAACCGCCTTCATCTGCTCATTGTAGTCCTGCTCACCTCTGGCAGGAAGTTTGCAGACCAGTTCGTACTCTTTCCAGCCGGCGCCAACACTGGCCGATGTACTCTGGCTCCAAAAATACACATTGGCGACAGCTGATGGACGTCGAGACCCTCGGCTCAGACGAGGAAGACCATTAAGTTTCCGATCTGGGCTTACAGGGCTAACGGTCCGTCCGCGCGAACCAGGTTTTCATGACCTCGGCCGCAGGCTTGCCGTCGATGATGAAACCCTTGTCACCTCGCGGATCATTGCGGAAGTTGGGCCGGTCGTTCTGCTCATCCCATTTCCACCAATACAGCCCCATCCACCAGGGTTCGTTCCAGAAGGTATCCAGCACAGCCTCGAGATAGCGCGCCTGCTCGTTGCCATCGTACCCACCCTCATTCCCCCACCCCCACGGACAGCGGGTGGCCCCTTCGGTGGAGCAGCAGCCGAGTTCGGAAAAGTAAAAGGGTTTGCCATAGAGGGCAGCGACCTGCCGGTAGTAGTCAAGCGATGGCTTCAACTTGATCCGCATATCCTCCAGCGACGACCCGGCTTTGTCCGAGACAGGGTCGTAAAAACTGGTTCCGAGCGAATCCAGATCATAAAACCAGTGGTCCTTGCCGGACAATTCCTTCAGGTAGTCGACCCCGCGTGTGTGTCCCGTGGTCACATGACCGGAAAACACGCTGCGCGCCGCCTGGACCACGGTTTTCCAATAGGCATTCTGGTGGACGGTGTGACAGAGCTCACTGTCGAGACCATACGCCTCACATCCGGCGCGCCGGGCGACGGAAGCGTAATGAAGGGTCCGCTCGGTCATGCTCTCGAACCAGCGGGACCAGTGATTAATGGGCTTGCCCGGGATCACGGTTTTCTCATGGGGAAAGGAAATATCGCCACGCTGAGTGCCATCCCAGCATTCAAGCATCGGGCGCAACTGCGCCTTCATACCCCGTGCATGGATATAGTCGATAATGTCCCGTAGTTCATCGTCGGCGGGAGTCATCTTGAAGTCGCGATACTGGCGGGTGCTCGCAAAGGTGTCCTGCATGACGATGGCTATGACGCACACCCACTCGATATTCAGCGCCTTCATCTTGTCCACATCCACACGCGCCTGGGGCGAGGAATAGTAGCCGTTACGGGCGTAATACCCGAACGTCATGCCCCGGTGAAGGTCCACCGCCCCCTGGTGATTCACGTCATTTGTTGTCATCGTTGCTCCCCTAATCCCGAAGGAAGTGTGGATTGGAGTTCCCGGAGCATCGTCCGGATGCCAAGGGTGTTGGGACACTTCGTCTCGCACGCCCCGCATTCATTACAGCGCTCGGCGCGTTGCGCTTCCGGAATCAGTTGGAGCCCGCTCTGGGGCCAATCGGACAAACCGAAACACTTCCAATTCCGGTAGACCTCCAGATGCCGCGGAATGTCCACGCCCTGCGGACACGGCATGCAATAGCGGCAATTCGTACAGAAGTGCGATCCCAACGAGGCGCGCAGCCGGTCAAGCCCTTCGCACATCGACCCGAAATCGACCGAACCGGGTTCAAAATCCCTGACGGTTTTCACGTTCTGATCAAGTTGCTCAAGCCGGTTCATCCCTGAACAGGCGGTGCTCACATTTGGATTCGAGAGGACAAAGCGCAGCGCCATCTCGGTGGTGGGCATGTCCATCTTGAGTGCTTCCTTCAACTTGTCCGATTCGTAGGAGAGCGTTCCGCCGGCAACCGGACACATGGCCACCACCCCGACCCCCAATTCCCCCGCCCGCTTGATCGTCGGCTCGTACTGCCGGTTCAGTAAATTATAGGGAACCGTCAGGCTGTCGAACACGCCCGTCTCGATGCAACGGATGAAATTCTCCGGCGTATCATGTCCCGTGAACCCGACATGCTGGATCAGTCCTTCATTCTGCGCGCTTCGGAGTGCCTCGAGCACCCCGCCCCGTTTCAATAGATGCGGCATATTCGCCCAGGCGAACCAACCCACCTGGAAAAATTTAAAATGGGTGAGGCCAAGAATATCGAGCTGGCGCTCGATCTCCTTCCTGAACCGATAGGCCGTCTGGTCGGGCCCGATCCCTTCTTTACCGGAGATGATGATGCCCGCCGTTTTGCCAACCAGTCCCGGGGCCGTGCGATGCTGGCAGGTGCCGCCCAGGTAATAGCGCGTCGTCTCGAAATAATTAATTCCCACGTCAATGGCACGGGAGATAAGCGGGGTGTTATACGCCGGCTCATCACCCAGGCGCATACAGCCGAAGGACAGGGCTGAGACGTTCAATCCAGTCTTGCCAAAGGGCCGGTAGCGCATGGTCTCGGCTTTACAGCTTAACGGTTCACGGTTGGAGGGAGTCACCATCGTCATCTCGCTTTCCTGATATTCCTCATACACTCACGCGTTCTCACAGGCACCGGTATATCATCGTGACGCACCGGCCTCAATGACGACAAGATACGGATGGGAACAGACCTGGTCAAGCCACCACACTCACTCCAAAATTGAATTGTCCCGGCTTCGGGATGATGCGAGACTACTGGAAATGAAAGAACGGACCTCCTATGCTTGACCTTCCGATCATGACGTTCCACATCACCGAAACTCAAGGTGACCTCGACTCCACGGCCGAATGCTATCTTGACGGCAAGTACGAAGTCATCTCCCGCTCCGGCCTGAGCCGTACCGAGGCGCACCTCATCGAGGCCATTCCCCTGCTTCCTCCCAAGGCGGAACGGCTCCTGGTACTGGGGAACCGCACCGGCGCCATCGCCATGATCGCCACCCATTTCCATCCCGGCCTCCAGGCCATCGTGTCCTCCCTGGATCTCTTCCACCATCACGCGGTGGAACGGAACCTTCTCCGTAACGCCGCCCCCGGCGTCTCCTCGCGCTGTGAGCCTTATATCCCCGAACGGGATTACTTCGACGCCGTCTGCCTCCAGATCTCGCAGGGGACCACCTCCAACGAGTTGATCCTGGATCTGCTTCAGCAAAGCCATCTGGCTCTCAAGATCGGCGGACGCTGCTGCGTGACCGTTGAGGAAGATGCCCCCTGGGTAACCGCGCATGTTAAAAAGTTTTTTGGAAACTGCTCGATCCGTGGCCAGAAAAAGAATTCCACCCTCCTCATCGGTCAGAAAAAAAGTGAACTGAAGACCCTCAAGGTCTATGAGTCAGAATTCATCATGACCCTTCCCAAGGGGCTCCCCGTTACCCTGACCACCCTGCCGGGTGTCTTTGCCCACCGCCGGGTGGATCCCGGCGCCCAGGCGCTGGCCGAAATGGCCGAGACCCAACCCAACGACGCCATCCTGGACATGGGCTGCGGCTGCGGCAGCATCGGGATCTCACTGGCCAAAAACCAGCCGACGGTCAGCGTCTGTTTCGTGGACGCCCATTCGCGTGCCACCGCCATCACCCAGCAGAACTGCTTTAACAACGAAATCACAAATTTCACCGTCTTGCTCAGTGACAACGGCGTTCCCCCGCCCCCACGGTTTACGCTGTTTGTCGGTAATCCCCCCTACTACTCCCATGACCGGATTACCGATTTTTTTATCCGAACCGCCTTTGACGCCTTGCTCCCGGGCGGGCGCGCCTATATCGTGGCCAAGATTGCCGCCCACTCTCTGGAGTACATGAAAGAGGTGTTCGGCAACGCGGAACTATTGCACCGTCGCGGGTATCAAATCGTTAAATCGGTGAAGTCCTGAAATGCCGGGCAGGCTGTGCGGCCTGCTGTGTGGAAATCTCCATCTCCTCACCCATTCCCGGTCTGCCTGACGGCAAACCCGCAGGCCAGCGGTGCCTCCAATTAACCGACGCCGGCTTGTGCCAGCTCTTCGGCCAGGCCAGCCGCCCCGCCATCTGCGTCAGCCTGAACCCCTCCTCAGAGATGTGCGGTGACGACGCCCCCCACGCCTATCATTACCTGGCTCACTTGGAAGCCGCCACACAACCTGAGATCTGTCAGGCCTTCCGAAAAGCCGATGACGCAAGGTCGGCATAACTGATCAGCTCAATACCAGCCCGTCTTACGGCGTCCATCACGGCTGGGTCGGTGAAGATCCTGGTCACCGCGCCCCGCTGCACCGCCACCTGCGTCTCAGTCGGATTACCAAACCCCTGCATTTCGGCCTCATCCAGCCCGGGGTGCTCGATAAACAGGGATATTCCGGACGGTAGGTTTGACAGGGCTTCAATAAACGCCGCCGGCTGGTCGGCCACAGGGGTCCCTGCCGGCCAGCCCCGCATCGACACGACTTCAGATGCGCCGACCTCAAACATAAGCCCGTATTCATGAGCCAACTGCTTTGCCATGGCGGTGATGTCCGCATTGATCACGGTGCAGCCCATGTGCGCTGAGAGATGGGATATCCGGGGAATCGAGCGACACGCCTGCTCGATTTGGGCCCGCCACTCTCCTTCAATCTCATCCGGACACAAGGGCCCGTCGAGCAGCGCAGAACCGGGCGGAAACGCCGGATTCGTCCAGATCAGTTTCGGGAAAAAGCCATCGCAACTCGCCAGGCTCGGCGCCCGGGTAAGGGACCGCCACTTGCAACGCTCCCATTCGCTGGTCAGGGTCAGATGGACGCCGACATCAAGACCGGGATTCTCAACCAGTAAAATCACCGCCTCAGGAAACCAGGCACAGGGCACCATCACTTCCACCGATCGCACGATTCCCCGCCGGTAACAATCGATGCAGGCCACGTTGGCCGCATGACTGGAACCCATGTCATCCGCCCGGACAATCAGTTGTCGCAACCGTTTACCGGAAACTTGATCCTGTTGATTCATTTTCAGTTCCCCCTCTCCTTGCGGTCGTTTTCCTTCTGCGGCATGGGCGGAGTAGACGGCTGACAGGCTGAAGGGAGTTCGACACCTGTATTGCACAGCTCATCCATAATCCGCCAATGGTAATGATTACCAGCTGCGGGCGGTAGAGGGCGGCCTCCTCCTCAAAGCGGGCCTTTACCCCGGACGCGAGTTGCGCCCGGATGGCCTTGATCACTGTTGCACAACCGGATCCAGATTCATCAGAATATGTGTGTAATTCCATGGAAATACTTCCTTTATCGGCACCGATTCGGAGATCAAGTCAGTTTCTCGATTAACAGCATCGGGGTACGATTGTGGTTATTGATTTACGATCTGTCCAGCGACATTATATAAATCCCGTTGCATGATCCGTGCGGTCAACAGGTTTACCAAAACCAGTCCTTGCGGATTCGCCCATGTTTTGAGACGTTGCGGGAACTATGAGTTACCCCAGCACCATGCATCGTTCCCAACTCCCCCGCTCCGGTATGGCCCTCGGCGGCATCGGCACGGGTGGATTTGAAATCCGCCAGGATGGCAGTTTCGCGAATTGGTCCATCTTCAATAACTGGCCGCTTTTTGCCGGAAACCGCTACCCTCACAACCCCAAACAAACCCTCTTCTTCATGCTCTGGGTCAAGGTGGAAAATGAGAATCAGCGGCTGGTCCTCCTGCAGATCGAGGACAGCCATGGCGGCGCCGCGATTGAAGGCCATGAGTTCCAATACATCTTCCCCTGGATCAGCGGGGTGGATACCATTCGCACAACCGCGTCGTTTCCCTTTGCCGACCTCGATTTCGAGCAGGATGGCCTGCCCCTCAAGGTTTCCCTGCGCGCCTGGTCCCCATTCATTCCAGGCAACGTCAAAGACTCCGCCCTTCCCCTCGCCTATTTCGATTTCGAGATCCGTTCAACCGCTGACCGGCCCGTAGAGGTTCAACTCCTCGCCATTACCCGTAATGCCACGGCTTACGATCAGCCCGACCGTATCTACGTCAACCGGAGAATTCAGGATGGCGATTTCTCCGCCATTGAGCTTGCGGCCGGACAGACCGACCCGGCCGCCGCCACCACCGGCTCGCTGTGCCTCGCCTCGTTTTACGCAAAATCCACCGCCTACCTGGGATGGGAGCACCTCCATCCCTACTACGAACGTCTTCTCCGCGAATTCCCGCTGCCCGAAGTGGACGATACGAACGGACGCAATGGCACCGACCAAACGACCGGCAAGCGCAAGGCCGATCCGCGTTGCTTCGCGACCATCGGGCGAGCCGCCACCCTTCCCGCCCATGGGGCCGGCTTCTCCCACACCTTTGCGCTCACCTGGCATTTCCCGAACCTTTACGGGCGCATCGCCAAACCCCTCGAAAACGTGGGGCGGAACACCGAACCCAAAGGGCATGACCGGCTCGAAGGCCACTATTACAGCCGCTTTTTCGACTCTGCCGAAACCGTTGCCCGCTATGCCCGCAGTGATCGCTCCAGACTTTACGAGGAGACCGCCCGCTTCCATTCCACCTTCTTCGACAGTTCCCTGCCTGGCTTTGTCCTCGACCAGGTGAACTCCCAGCTCAACACGTTTCACACGTCGACCTGGCTCACCCATACCGGCATGTTCGGCGTACATGAAGGCCTCAGCCCGACTCAACACTGGGCCGGGATCGCCACCACTGATGTCGCGATGTATGGCCAGATCGCCACCAGCCTCCTTTTTCCGGCACTGGATCGCATGACCATCGATCTCTGGAAGAAGTTCCAGAACCCCGACGGTCGTGTCGCCCATTCCATCGTCTGCAATTCCTATGAGGCCGATCCCCGCGAATGTAACGGACACCGGCTTGACATGCCCGCGCAGTTCGCCTTCATGGCCCTCCGCTCCGCCCTCTGGAGCGGTGACCGTTCCTATCTCGAATCCGTCTGGCCCAACGTCAAGTCAGCCCTGGCCTACGTAATACGGGAACGCGACAAGAATGGGGACCACCTGCCCGACATGGAAGGGGTCATGTGTTCCTATGACAATTTCCCCATGTTTGGCGTCGCTCCCTACGTGGTCACCCAGTGGCTTGCCGCCCTCGCCCTCGCCCTCAAAACCGCCCGCCAACTGAACGACACCGCCTTCACCACCACCTACACCCCGTTCTTTGAAGAAGGCTGCGCCACCTTGGAACGCACCACCTGGAATGGCCGTTACTTCAACCTCTATTCCGACGCACAGCCTGAGGCCCCTGACGCCAAACTCGGGTGTATGTCGGACCAGCTCATCGGCGAGGGTGTGGCGCGCCAGCTCGACGCGCCCCTCCCCATCGCTCCGGAAAAAATAATCAGGGCACTACGCTCTATCCTCGAAATGAACTACAAGCCCGACCAGGGCCTCCGCAACTGCCAGTGGCCCGGCGATACCTTCCTGCATGGGGTGGATACCAATACCTGGGTGGACCAGGCCAACACCTGCTGGACCGGCGTTGAACTCAACTTCGCCGCGCAGCTCTACCAGGCCGGCCTGAATGAAAACGCGGAGGAAATCATCCGCAATGTGGACGAGCGCCACCGCAAGTGGGGCCTATACTGGGACCATCAGGAATTTGGCGGCCATTATTTCCGTCCGATGTCCGCCCTCGCCATCCCCAACGCCTTCCTCGGCCTTTCCTACGATGGTCAGACCCTCCGTCTTACCCCTGCCCGGCTACTGCCTGTGGGGCGTTGGTGCGTGATACTCCCCGGCGCCTACGGTACGTTCCACCGCACCGTCGATGGGGGCCGGCTCGAGATTAAATCTGGAACCCTTGCCGCCGCCACCATCGAACTCCCCGTAACCGGCAGCGTCACCCTTTCCGGTGTTACTGGCCGCTATACAGCAATAGAAAAGGACAACCGCACGATCTTCACCCGGGTATGACGGGAACCCTTAGTTACTAAGGTTCCTGAAATAGTCCAAACATGATCCGGCCACCGCTTATCAGCGGCGGCTACGTAGCCGCGCCTGATAAGGCGTGGGTCTGTCAGGAGATCATTTAAAGCGCCATCAACCATTCCAGTGACTGGGTTTGCCAGGCGTCCCACATGGGCCCCTTGTAACCGTTCAGCCCGTGCCCGCCCTGTGGCAATTCGAGGAATTTCCCCGCCACATGGTGAACTTGCAGGGCCTCATAAAACAACCGGCTATTTTCTGAAGGAACTACTCGATCGTCTTTGGCATGGGCCAGAAACGTGGGGGGCGTCCGGTCGGTCACCTGCTTCTCATTAGAGAATAACTCCACCATCTCCGCTCCCGGGTTTTGTCCAAGCAGATTTTGTCTCGTTCCCCCATGACCCAGCGGCCCCAGCGTGATCACCGGGTAAATCAGGATCGCGAAATCGGGGCGGGATCCGATCCGGTTAACCGGGTCGGGCGACTTCGGGTCGCCCCCATCGAAGTGGGTCGCCGCAGTGGATGCCAGGTGACCGCCTGCTGAAAACCCGATGATTCCGATCCGCTTGGGATCGCAATCCCAACTTTTCCCCTGGGATCGGACCAGACGTATGGCGCGTTGCGCGTCCAGAAGGGGGACGAATGGATCCCCCTTCGGAAGCCGATACTCCAACACTACGCCCACGATACCGTGCTGATTCAGCCATCTGGCAATGCCGTGTCCTTCAGACTGGGTAACCAGGCCACCATACCCGCCTCCGGGACAGATAATGATCGACGTCCCGTTCGGGTTGGCAGGCCGGTAAACGGTAATAAACGCATCGGCGGATACAAACTTTCCATCCCCTGTGGGCGCGTGTCCTGCCCAAAGAGCCATCCTGTCGCTGATGACTTGCCCCGCTGCCCCCTGCGCCACGAGCCCCGCGATCACCAACCCGCCCATAAGCCTTTTAGTCATTATAGAGATCACCCTTCCTGTGATTGTATTTTGGAGTGCGGCGGCTTGACGCCGCTTTCCAGGAGCCCGGCTTGACGGGCAGCAGTTCATAGGGAGATTCTAAACTGATCGAAGACCGGCGCGTCAAGCCGCGCCAGAGAAAAGCGGCGTCAAGCCGCCGCACTCCAGATCAGGTCTGCCCTATTTGTAAGACGGCAGGTAGTTCCCGTGCGCCTTGATGAGGTCATCGCAAAGGGCCCGGATCTGGTCAAGGGCCAGTTCGCCCGAGGTGTGTGGATCCATGAAAGCCGCCTGGTAGACCTTGTCACGGTTCCGCTCAAGCGCCGCTTCAACCGCGAGAATCTGCACGTTGATATTCGTGCGGTTCAAGGCAGCACAGGCTTCGGGCAGGTCCCCGACATAACAGGGATTGATCCCGTTGCGGTCGATCATGCAGGGCACTTCCACGCAGGCCTTGGCGGGAAGATTGGTGATCAACCCCGTGTTCATCACGTTGCCGTGGATACGGAACGGACGATCCGTCTCAACCGCCTCCATGATATAGGAGCCGTACTCGTGGCCACGCGTATGCGTCAGCGTCTTGTTCCCGACCATCTCCTTGCTCCGCTGCTTCCACCCTGCGATCTGGCCAATGCACCGGCGGGGATATTCGTCCAGCGGAATTTCGAATTTTTCGATCAGATCCGGACGACCTGCCTTGATCCAGTATGGCGTGTATTCGGCATTATGTTCCGAAGACTCCGTGATGTAGTAACCGAAGTTGAGCATCATGGTGAGACGCACCATGTCACCCGCCACACGATGATCGCCAGGGAGTTCATTGAACGTTTTGCCCAGCTTCTTCGCCTTGGCTTCCGCCTGGGCCCGGATGGCCTTGGGGCCGCCCTTGGTTTTATGGATGCGCGCCAATGCGGCAGCGGCGCGACGCTTGATTTCAGGATAGAGATCCTTCTCACCATCCTTGATCTCAAGCAACCATGCCATGTGATTGATCCCTGAGACCTTCCAACGGAGATGCTTGACGTCGGCGCTCATCCCGAGCTTATACAGCAGGTCTGCGGCACATCCCTGTACAGAGTGGCAGAGCCCGACAGCCTGAATCTTGGAGCCGCGAAGGACGGCGGGGGTCAGCATCGCCATCGGATTGGAGTAGTTAAGCAGCAAGGCAGAGGGACAGCCCTGTTCCATGTCCCGGGCAAAATCCATCATCACGGGAATGGTGCGCAGGGCGCGGAAGATCCCCCCAATGCCGAGCGTATCGGCGATCGTCTGACGCAGGCCGTACTTCTTCGGGATCTCGAAGTCCACCACGGTAGAGGGCTTGTAGCCGCCCACCTGGATCGCGTTCACCACATAATTGGCGCCCTTGAGGGCAGCCATACGGTTCTTAGGGCCCAGATACCCCTTGAGCGTGGCACGCCCCTGGTTGACGTTTTCATTGAGTGTCTGCAGGATCGAAAGTGACTCCTTCAGGCGTGTGGGATCGATGTCATACAGCGCGACTTCAGACTCGCATAGCGCCGGGGTCAACAGGCTGTCCCCAATAATATTTCTGACAAATACGGTACTCCCGGCACCCATAAACGTAATTTTCGGCATAACTCAATTTCCTTGTTTGATTAAGCGAAAACTAGCATGTAGCGTTCGGGATCACAAGCCGGAGGCCTGAATATTTTCTTTAAATTTGACTTTGACAAGGTGGCGGTCGCCGTCCCCGGCGAACGATTTTGCCCTTGAAGGGAACTTTACAGGCCTTCAGCCGCCGAGGACGTCGGCTGCCACCTGTGCTTCACTCTAGTCACAACACCGCCATCGTCACCTGCTGACACGGGGAGCGGGTACCGCTTTTACGAATAGCCGAGTTTTTTCATATAGGCCTGATTTATGATCGCGCTCTCTTTATTTCCGAAGCGGGAGCTGTCGAGTTCAATGGTGAGATAGCCGTCGTAACCAACCCCTTCCAGCACTTTCAAACAACCGGGGATATCGACTTCACCTTCACCCAGCTCCAGGAAATTGCTGTAGACTTCAAAGCCCTGCTTGCCATCGTCGCCAGCAGCCTGCTTGTTCTTCTTCACGTCCTTGAGATGCACAAAGCGAATCCGGTCGGCGTAACGTTTGAAGATCTCCACCGCATCGCATTTTCCAACCGTGAGGTGCGCGGAGTCCGGTCCAAACCAGATCAGGGCGGGATCCACGCGCTGCATCACATAGTCGATCTCGTTTTCGTACATCACCATGGTATTGGCATGGGGATGGAGACAGGGCAGGATGCCGTAGGGTTTGCAGAGCTTGCCGACCCGGTCCAGATACTCCAGCACACCTTTCAGCTCCGGCTCGGTGGCCCCGCCATCTTTCTTCCACGTCACCTGGATACTCATCCGCTTGATATTGCAAGCGGCCAGGAAATCCAGGGACTCCTGAACCTGCCTGACATCGTCCTCGATATTCCCGAGCTGGAAGAAATAGAAGCTCACAGCACGCACACCGTTGCCTTCGGTGATGGCTTTGAATTCATTGACATCATCCTTGAACAGCGCGACGGTGTGGCACACGCTCTCGAAGGAGCGGAAGCCGACCGCGTTCATGTCCGTGACGGCCTGGATCAATTGTTGTTTCGTCTCCAGCCCCCAGGGCCAGGTTGCATAAGCTAATTTTGCTTTTGAGTTCATTGATGCTCCTCGTGTTTTGTTTAGATTTCCCATCTGACCATCATTCCAGTTGATCTGGCAATAGACAGGAATTGCTGTTTCTTAACAATTATTGCGATTACCGCCCCCTCCACGCCTGGAGGTGATTATTCAATCACGTTGCTTTACAGGTACAATCGACCTATGCTGCATGGATGAAAGGCGTATTATGAACATTGACATGATGTCCGGTTTATTGGTGACCTTGTCGCGCCACGGTCTGGACTATTGCGGCAAGCCCCCCGGCCCAATGCCCGCACCCGCTCATGAAGCCGGACACCCCCACCCGTTTTATCCCCCCCAACAGCATGACATCATGGAATTGATCTTCCGTCAGAAAGGGGAACCGGCGATCTACGTCAATGGCCATTGGAAGGAGTACGACGACGACCGGGTCAAGATCTTCATCCCTGGCGCCTGGCATACCGAGCATTATTCCAACCCACGCAAGGCCTACCAACTTTTATGGTGCACGATTTTCGAGCAGTCCATGATCTTTCATCTGACCGCCTATAACCCGGGCAAGGGATATTCCTCATCCAACAAACGACTGGCCTTGAATCCCCCGATGATCCGGTCATTATGGGAGAAATCCATCGATCCCCGGCTGGCGACATGCGCCGTCTCTCAGGCTGAATTCCATTATCTATTAATGGAGGCGCTCTGTTTTTTCATTAACAACACGCATCTCATCGCCACCAACACCGATGTGTTTCACGAGCATGTCATCGAGCATTTGAAAACCTATATCGAGGGTCACTACTGGGAAGCGCTCACCCTGGGCGGGCTGGCGGGCGTATTCCACTATTCGCCCAAACATCTGAATGCGCTTTTCAAACAAAACACCGGCTCGCCACTACTTCAGCACATCAGTGCGTTGAGAATGCAGAAATCAAAGGACCTGCTCGCCTCCGGAACCCTGTTGGTCAAGCAGGCGGCGGAAGCCGTCGGTATCCACGACCCACTCTATTTCAGCAAGAAATTCAGGCAGCATTTCGGGTGTACACCTCAATCCGTGATTCCCGTCTCTGGATCTATTTGACGCGGCGCGTTTTCCGCATGGCCAGTATGCGCCGCATGTTCCCTCCCAGGAAGGGAACCAGGATCTTGTCGGGAATATCCAGGGATAACAGCCGCCCCAGTTCCCAACTGAAGTCATGCACCATGGCATCGGTGCCAAACACCACTTGACGCGGATTGACCTTGCTCAAGGTGTCCTCCCAGCAGATCGTCGAGCAAAAACTGCCGCACCATTCCAGATAGACGTTCGGATGCTTCTGCGCGAGCGCTACAGCCTCTTCGCGCCCGGAGTCACCGCCACCGGAATGCCCCATCAGAAAGGAGACATTCGGATACTGCCGGACCAGATCCTTGTAAAGGGCCGGCGCATCAAACGGGCTGCCATCCCAGGTATGTGAAAGGACCGGCAGGTGATGTTTGTTCGCATATTTCCACATGGGATTGAACCGTTTATCGGTGATGGGGACTTTCCAATAGTCGCACAGCGTCTTGAACCCCTTGTAGACCGGCCCGGAAAAACAGGCATCAAATTTGGGGACCAACTCATCGGCATAGAGAGGATTGAATGCGAAATACCCGGAGATGCGGTCGGCATGCGGGCGCAAAAGGGTTTCCAGAAGGTCATTTCCCTCAGCCGGTGATCCAAACAGAGCCTGCATCCCGGAGGCCACCATGGTGCGGATCCCGATGGCATCCATCGCCTTTAATCCCGCCGCGATCTGTTGGCGTTCGCCATGTGCTTCCACGACGTATCCACCGGAGGGCCCGACATGGCCATGGGCATCCACGACATCCCCTCCCAGCGTTTTGCCCTCCAGAAACCGCGGCCACAAGGTGTTGGCCGTCCAGGCGGGCATGGTCTTCACCCTTTCGGTCTTCAATCCCGTCAACCGGTCCAGATTCCCGTGGGCAATCAGGCGGCGCTGGGCGTCGGAAATATCAGCCCGGGCCAAGGCGCCGATGGCCGCTCCGTTGTGTGACTTGGAGCCCATGCCGAACACAAACCGGTTCGCCCCGAAGTGCTTCACGCCCAATTCAATCGCATTAAACGTGTGCATCCATGAAATATCCATCAGGATATTCTTACGGCGGCGCATCAGGTCAAAAACAATAATTCCCTGGGGCCACATGGAGTCCGTCAGGATCAGCGACACCTCCGGAAACAATGCCGTGAATTCAAGGATATCCGGCACAGAGGCCTGGTCGTGCTTCAGGATGATGAAGGGCTTCACACTCCGGAGACGCCGCATGAGGGGCTCCAGCTGCATGAGCGTCAGACGCCCGAAAACACTGGCAAACCGGAGAGCCCGGCAAGGCATGACTTTCAATTGCCGTGCCAAGGACTCCATGCCATCCGCCTCATACAGCAGGATGCCCGAAACCGCCAATGCCGGGAAAATACGCCCTTTCGCTCCAGGCGTATTCCGAATGCCCTCCAACAACACATCGTTGCTGGCGAGCGCATGGTTCTGAGTCGACTCAGTATTCCAGACCAGGGCACGGCTGACCCCCAGCCGGTCCATGTGGTTCAACCGGTCTTGAATCGTGTTAAACTCTGAACCACCCGAAGAGGGTTTTCCAAAGCAGGCATTGACATCAAACAGCACGGGCACATGACTCATGGGGCTCCTTTTTCTCTTAGAGAGCGGTTGCCGCCGCTTTCAAGGCGTCACACTTTACATTAACCTGTTCGCCAGTCCAATCCGGATCGACGGGAACATAGACCGTCCTCCGGAGAACCTCCAATGTGCGCGGACAGGCCGTATCGCTGTAATCCGCCCGCAGTCCCTGGTTTTTGGGGAAGAAGAACGGATTCATATCCGGGTGGTGGAAACTGCGTTTTTCGCGTAAAGGTTCCCAGTTCGTATAGACATGTTTGCCGTGATCAATGAGCACCACGCCTCCCACCCCCGGTGCCGTGGCAAACGCCCGGGCGGTTGATTCCTCCTTGAACTGCAAGGTCAGCATGACCCCGCAATCCCCATCCTGGTCGTTGCTCGGCGCCACGGCTACTTTACTCATGCCCGCCACAGAACCGGCGAGGGTTTTGCGGTTCCGGCGCAAATCCGCAATGATCCCATCCAGGCGCCCCATCTGCACACGGGCAATGGCGCCCATCACCTCATTGGCCCGGTATTGCTGCGCCACAAAGATCGGCTCCTGCAACGCACCGGCATTCGGACGGAAAACGCAGCCGGAATCATGATAAATAATGGCCCGCTCGTAGACCGCCCGGTCATCGGTCACCAGGCAACCCCCTTCACCACCCGCCGATATGATTTTGAACTGATTCAAACTGTAGACGCCCGCATCGCCCCAAGTCCCCACGCGACGCCCCTTATAAGAGCCGCCATCCATCTGACAGCAATCCTCCACCACCTTGATGCCATGCTTTTTCGCAACCGCCAGAATGGCTTCCAGATTGGCAGGCCGCCCACTCATGTGCACAGGAATCACCGCTTTGGTGTGGGGACCGATCTTGCGGTCCAGTTCAACCGGATCCAGGCCCAGGGTCTCATCCACCTCGACCAGAACCGGAATCGCTCCCACCGTCAACACCGACGTCGCGGTCGCCAGCCAGGTGTAAGCCGGCACAATCACCTCGTCACCCGGCCCGATGCCCAGGCCAGCTAAAGCGCATACCAACCCCGCCGTCCCACCGCCACTCATCAGGAGGGCATAACTGGCCCCCATTTTCGCGGCCCACTCCTGCTCAAATTGCTGAACTTCCTGCAAGTGCCCGGACTTCACATCCCCGACCCGGAACCACTGCTTGGACAAAAGGACTTTGGTAACCTCATCAATTTCTTCCTGACCTGAACGATACATAATTGGCCTCCTTGATTTGAGCCCTATTGTCATCCTCATGCCTGAAGTTGACAATAGACCGGAATTGCTGATAATAAACATTTATTGCGATTAATAACGAATCTCCCTCATGACTAACGAATTATTTGACGATGAGTCAGTTGCGGTCGTCCTGAATCAGGCGAACTGGCGCGTAGTCGGTTCATTGCTTGACGAGGAAGTGGACTTCATCCACCGACCCGCCCACTTGAATTGGATGCATACCCATACGGAAAGTCACCCGGCACGCGAGGTGCTCTTCGCCTTGAAAGGACAGGGCATCTATGGTTATAAAAACAACGTTTACCCCTGCTCCCCCGGCACGGTGTTTTTTTTCAATTCTTACGAATCGCATGATCAATTTTATCCGCCGACCTGCCCGGACATGATTCATTTATGGCTTGGCCTGTTTGAACGTGATGTAGTCGCAAAAATCCTGAGTGTAAAAGGCGGGGTTATTAAAGTTACCGGAAGCCCCCTTGTCCTTAACGATGCCCCTACGGCGCGTCTGCTCGCCACAACCTGGGACGAACTATTAAATCCCTCAGCATTACCACCCCCCTTGATGCGCGCGAAGCTGCTGGCATCGCTTTCGGCACTGTTACTACGCATCGTGGAATGGGGACACGGGGAAATCGTTAAACATAAAGAATCCAATTTCCAGAACCAAGTCATTGAAACGATCTGCCGCCACGTAGCCCAAACGGCCGGCCGGGATGTCCCGCTCTGCGAAGCCGCCCGGCTTTCCGGTTACAGCAAATTCCACTTCCTCCGTCTCTTCAAGCAGGAAACCGGCCAGACCTTCCATGACTATGTCAACGAATGCCGCCTCAAGAAGGTCACCGCCATGCTGCAAGAACGACGGACCAAAATCGAGATCTCCGAAACGCTCGGATTTACCCATCCTTCGACTTTTATCCGTTGGATGAAAGCGCAGAAAAATATTATGGACATCAAGCCGGGTACGCCCGCCCAGAATCCTGGATTTTCCAATCTGGTGGCATTTGGCGATTCCATCACCCGCGGCTACGCCAATCCACCGGGCGCAGGCTGGGTTGAACTGCTACCGGAATTGATGAAGAAAAATGGCAATAATAAAGCCATTAACGTATTCAATGCCGGCGGCAACGGGAATACCTCGACCGAGGGCCTGAAGCGGATCGAAGCCGATGTGTTGGCGCATATGCCCGGACTGGTGCTGGTGGAATTTGGCGGCAATGATTCGGTTCATGATGCCCGGGCCGTGAGCGTGGATGATTTTGAACGCAACCTGACCGTCATCTGCGAAAAAGTCAGGGCGAAAGGAGGCGAAATCATATTGGTCACGTTTCCCCCCGTTGTCAATGAGTGGCATTCTACGCGGGCGGATCCCTTCTACGCCAAATGGGGTGGACTCGATAAGTGTGTCGAACAATACCGCCAACGGACACGCGCCGTTGCCCAGCGCCTGAATTGCCCTCTTTTCGACATGGATAAGCTTCTCAGGCCATTGACCTCAGGCAAAAACCGCGCTACCTACCTCAATAAGGATGGCATTCATCTCACCCCTCAGTCCAACAAGTTGGTGGCTTCGGCTTTTTTTAAATTCCTTATCGACAACGGCAAGCTGGATCATTGAGGTATTTGTTGAGGGTTCATCATTATTTCAAAATCCACCACGACGCGCCCCTTGGCCGGAAGCCAACGATAGGTGGGCACACCATCCAACTTACCTCGCTCGACCGCCTTCCTTAATCCATCAGGAAAAGGTGTATTCGTAAACTCCATCCCCCGAGCCAAGGTCTTCCCCCCCCATGGGTGATATTGCTTCGCATAGTTTTCCTCCCAGTTTCCCACCCAGGGGAAATCCGCACGATTCCATCTATACATCACCGTGAGTCCTAGTTCCGGGTTGACCGCACTGAACCAAGCCTGTTCGCAAGCGGGATCCATCAACTGCGCGGAAAAATCCGCGTTGCGGCGTTTTGCGAGATCCAGGGTCCGCAAATCCACCGGCTTCCCATCAACTCCTGGCGCCATCGGCCAGGTAAAAGCCGTATCCGACTTCAAGCGGGGAGGCTTATCGAACTCACCGGGATAGGTATGCGCCTGTGTCGCCGACATATTAAACTGCGTTACCCCTTTCTTCAGGAAAGGAGGCCCGAACGTAACATGTTCGCACAGTGTGAAAGGAAGATCCCGACGTGCCAGATTGATAATGACTTCCCGCACCTTGACGCAGGCGCGGCCTTTGGTGAGCCTGACCGTCCGCCTGAGGCGCATCATCGAAGCGGGCAGATCACATTCACACACGAGCGTAATCGTTCTGCCGGATACTGATTTCCGGACCATACGCCAACGAGCAACCGTCGCCTCACCATGAGCGCCCAGCCCTTGTCGTTCTTCTGAAGGGGATGAGGATCCAAACCATCCTAGACAAATATTATGGCCCGTAATCGAGGCCAACATCTTGCAACTGTAACGCCGGTCATCACTCTTCTTGTAATGCCAGGGTTCAATGCCTTGCCAGACGGGGTTCCATAAGGGGTTAACGCAAGGGCCATTTTTAAGCATGAGTGAGGCGAAGTGTCCGCCCCCGCGAATCATGACCAATTGCAGGACGCCATTATCCAGTTCCCAGCCCTGCCGCCCCTTGAATATTACATTCCGTATATGCATAGCCCCTGCCCCATACGAACCATCACACCTTTTTACATAGAAATCCCAGAATATCCGCCAACCGGTTATCCTGGGGGAACCCTGAGCCAAGATGCTGGATGAAACATTCGCCGCAATCACAACCTATCAGGCGACCTTGCTCGCACGACCAGTCTTGCATAACCTTTAAATACGAGTCCCATCCCATCGCCGCCAGCCATTCACGCTGGGATTCGTGACAGGCCAGCATTTTTTCCTTCAAACCCATGACCGAACTGACATCAACCCCCATGTTCATCGGTAGCGGACGCCCGAATGCATCCTTGAGTCCAATGGCATTCCAATAGTAAAGATAAGGGGCCTTTGCCGTAGGTGGAGACGCGGTACCGCAGGCATAGAGGGGAACAGATGCGATATAAGCCGCATTTTGAACCAGTCGCGATGTCTGCTCATGATCCGCCATGTAGTCCATGGGCGGCAACGTGAAAACCAGCTCCGGATTAACCTCGCGAATGATCTTCGTGGCTGCCTTGCGATAAAAGGAGTTGTACTCAACCTCCAAGTCGCATCCCCCGGCATAATGATAAATCCCGTTCAAGACCTTGGCGGAAGCCGCGGCCTCGCCCAGCCGCTTGGTCTTGATGGCTTCACGTGAAAGCGTTGGGGATCCCACCTCCCCCCCGGTCATGGTGGCCAGGTGAATCTCATACCCTCGCTCCGCCAGAAGCGCAAGCGTACCGGCTGCCATGAACTCAATATCATCTGGATGACAGCCAAAGGCCAAAACTCTTTTCATGTCGTTCCCGTCCTATTCTTAAGTATTCTCTTGATTGCCCGTTCGATGCCATTAGCCATCCTGAAGAACCCCAAATCGGTTGGATGGACCCCATCAACGGAACATTCCCAATAGTCCTTACCGAGCAAGTTCGACCCATCCAAAAAGTAAATGTACCGATCTCCCGCCTTCTGAAGCCTGGCGACCAGCTTCCGTTGCATGGTTTTGCATTGTTCACGGCCCTGCGCGCCATTAAGGATCTCCTGCGCGAACCGGTTCTTGGAGATGACCAGAATGGGTGTTTTCTTGTGCGCGGCACGGAGAATCGAGATGAATTCAGGCAGTGTCTTTTCGAACCTCTCGTAATTGACACAATTCGCCTCGTAGTCCAACACCCACAGCGCCGGATTCTTGATCAACGCGATTGTTCGGGCCACTTCCGGCTCCCCCTTGCCGCTACCGGAAAAGCCCAGATTGATGAAGGGCTGGTTCAAGCGTCGGCTCAGGATGTTGGTATAGCAGGCGCCCGGCCTTGAGGCACAGCCACCCTGTGTAATGGAAGTCCCGTAAACCAAAATGGGCTTCTCACTCCGATACGCCGCAGGGGCTACAATCGTGGCACCGGCTTGGAGTCCGATTTGCAACTCATTAACCCCTTTATACAGCGGGAAGTTAAGGGTGAAATCGCGCCGCCGTCGCGGCTCACACCCGAGAAGTTCGCACTTTAGTTCCGTCGCGCCAGAGGCGAACCGGGTCACAGAGAGAAAGGATTCCTTTCCCGGCGCGCCCGTGTAAAGATCAAAGCCACTCATGCCGGTCTGCGGCATATGATCCATCCCGCCGCCATCGCGCAAAGTTGCTTTCACCACAATCTTCCCGCTATCGGTGCGGAACTTGACCTGCCCTCCCGCCGTACACCAGGAAAGTTCCTCCACAGCTTCTGATAACGGGAACGGCGGTTTTACAGGAAAGCGACGATAGACATGGTCCTGTTCAGACCAGTTGAAGCCAGCTAGTTTGAAGGGTTTTTCATAAGGCCGATACCAGACCAAGCCGTCCGCATCAGCCTCTTTGACTTCCATATTCTTGTCATATTTGGCAATGTTCATAAATAGATTCCCATCACAAGACTACGCAGGCCACTGACCAAGCCGCCATCGGAGGGGTCTTCAAGAGTTTATCACCTCCACCTTTTACCAAAGTGAGATGCTCGTTTCTACCCTCCGGAAGAAGCCAGCGCGCAGTTGTCGCAGCACCAGCACCACGCAAACGTAGTTCCAGCGAGGGGGAAGCATCGATACAGGCATTAAGCAGGAAGATACTGACGAGGCGTCCCTGGGCATCAACTCGGGGAACGACCATCACCGGGGCAGTGGTCTGGATAAGCACAGGCAGTTTGCCTC
>JBAXWB010000046.1 GCA_037128595.1 bacterium | reverse complement strand
GGTGAGCGCCGAATTACCATCTCATTATTGTTGTTTTTGAAACATGACATCCTAATTTCGGGGACCAGTTTCAGGTCAGCTATGCCCCTTTACCCGAACAGTCATATACGATTAGCCTTGCATGCCGCAAAAGTAGCCCCTATTCCCCAACTGCAAACAATACCCGACCACTCCGGCATTGCACCGGCCTCGGCTCACACTGGCCATTCTCAAGAAAAAGCCTTTAGGCAGGTGCGGGATCGCCCATCACATTCACCCGCAACTTCCGGGCTGTGACTAAATCGCCCCAGTCTCCACCCTTCATCGCCCGCGCACCCTCTTCCCGCTTGGCGCTGAAATGTTCACGGTGCCGCCGAAACGCATCCTCCACAAAGGCCCGACTTCCAAAAATCACGCCATCCGTAAAGTAGCGAACCCGGCAGCGAAGCAACTCATTCATCGGTAATTTCCCCTTCACCACCATAACCTGCTCGACCGTGTCGATGCTAAAGCCTAGCCGCATCGGATTCCCGGCTGCCGTCACGCCTCGAGTTTCTCCTTTTACATAAAGTAATTGGCGGTACCGCCCGGCCACCTCACTCCAAATACCAGGTTCTCCAAGCGCCACGCCAAGACCTGCCTGCGCCAGCTTCGAGCCGCCCATCGCCTCCCCATAGCCAGTAAAGCGATAATCTTTGGGATCCGTCACCATCCCTGCCCGCACAGGATTCAAGTCAATATAGGCCGCCACCGCACTCAACCCGCCAGGGGAATCATCCACCAATACGCTCTTATACCGCTCCTC
This sequence comes from bacterium, assembly GCA_037128595.1. Lineage (NCBI taxonomy): Bacteria > bacterium. The sequence continues at coordinate 21,203 of JBAXWB010000046.1, read as the reverse complement.
CCACAATGTCCCCACGCGGGCATGGCGTCGGTTATACGATATACTTACCCGCTGTTTGAGTGCCTTCATGAATTCCGCCAGGTCATACATCCGCCGCACATATGGCGCTTTCACCAGCTCGGCCGCCTCATGGTGCCCACCCTGCCGTAATCCAGCGATATGCGTCAGGAGATTCTCCACCACCGTCTTGTCGTAGAGGAACGACAGTCGCCGCCCAAACTCACCATCCTCAACAATCTGCCGTTCAGGAACATACAACAAGGCATGATAGTGGTTGGAAAGAATGGCGAAGGTTACAATCTGAACACCAGAATAGCCTTCTACAGCCCGCAGGATCTTCCTGAACCGCTCCCGCTCGGCATCATCATGGAACACAAAGGCACGCCCGACTACCCGCGAAATCACATGATAATAGGCCGCCCCCACCTCAACGATTCTGGCTGTACGCATATTCTTCTCCTAGGGCTTACCACCCCTAACTACGCATATATCTATACTGTATTAGTTTAAGTGTAAATAATTAGTTTACTATTAACCTGTCCCTGGATTTCTGGATTTCCGATCGTCATGGACAGGGACGCGGAAACAGATCCGAACCAGCCGTCGATCCATGCGGCGCGCACGTTCGCCGCTGGGGAACCGCAACGATGTCGCTTTTGTGCGTGACCGGATTTGAGAGTTTTGAGATGCTTCGCCGGTCTTTTAAAAGGTTACAACTATGGCTGAACGACATCTTCTCAGCGGTAATGAGGCCGTCGCCTTGGGCGCGCTCCATGCCGGCTGCGCCCGGGGAACCGGGTATCCCGGCACCCCCTCAACGGAAATTCTTGAAAATTATGATGCCATTGGCGGACAGGCCGAGTGGGCCCCCAATGAAAAAGTGGCGGCCGAGGTCGCGCTGGGCGTCGCCTTCGCCGGCGCCCGCGCCATGGTGACCATGAAGCACGTCGGCCTGAACGTCGCCTCCGACGTCCTCTTCACCGCCGCCTACAGTGGCGTGCAGGGCGCCCTGGTATTCGTGGTGGCCGACGACCCCGGCCTGGCCTCCAGCCAGGACGAACAGGACACGCGCCGCTATGGAATCGCCGCCGGCGTTCCGGTCATTGAGCCCGCCGATTCACAGGAGTCTTACGACTTTATCCGGTTGGCCTTCACCCTCTCGGCCCGCTGGAAAACCCCGGTGATTCTCCGCATGACCACGCGGGTGTCGCACACCACCGGCATTGTCCAGCCTTCGGACTCCATTGAAACGCCCGCCCCCCCGCATTTCGTGCGTGATATCCCCGGCCGGGTCATGATCCCGGGCCACGCCCGCATCAAACACAAGGCCCTGCGCGTCAAACTCGCGGAAATCCAGGCTTGGTGTGAAACCGAGGGGCCCAATGTGCTTCTACCCGGCACCTCCGGTATCGGTATTGTCTCCGCCGGCGTCGCCAGCGTCCATGCCCGCGAAGCCTGTCCGGATGCGGCCGTTCTCAAGCTGGGCATGACCTATCCCCTGCCCTTCAAGTTGATTCTTGATTTCCTGAAGGACAAGACCCAGCGGTTTGTCATTGAGGAAAACGATCCTGTTCTGGTTGAACAGATCCGGGCCGCCGGCGGCGATGTGCCCTGGAACCCGGAACTTTACCGCATGGGCGAACTGACGGTGGACCGGGTGCGGCGCATCCTCAAGGGGGATGCCACGCCTGAACCGCCGCCTCCGAAAGCACGTCCGCCCCGCCTCTGCAACTCTTGCCCGCACGGGTACGTCTTTGAGGTGCTCAAGAAGCATGATTGCATCGTCTCAGGTGATATCGGTTGCTACACGCTGGCCGCCCTTCCTCCGCTGTCGGCCATGGACTCCCAGATCTGCATGGGGGCCAGTATCGGCATCGGGCTGGGCCTGCGGCATGTGCTGCCTGAAGCGGAGGCGCGCCGGGTGGTCAGCGTCATCGGCGACAGTACCTTTATGCACAGCGGCCTGACCGGCGTCGCGGAGATGGTCTTCAATCCGCCCCCCACCGGCCATGTGCTGATCGTGTTGGACAACCTGACCACCGCCATGACCGGCCAGCAGGAACATCCCGCCACCGGCCGCCGGCTGGATCATACCCCCACCACACGAATCATGATCGAGGAGGTTGTACGGGCCATGGGAATCAAGAATGTTTTCGTGCTGGACCCGGTGCGGCAGATCGCGGAACTTGAGGAGACCCTGGTCAAGGCGCTGAAGACCAATGAATTAACGGTCATCGTCGGCCGCCAGCCCTGCCTCCTCGCCGCAGGTCGTATCCGGTCCTACGAACAACCCGTGAAAATCAACCCGGCCTAACCGCCCCCAGGAAAAAGATTTTGAACAGAAGCAAGCAAAGATCGCTAAGGCACTACTCCCTATGAACCTTCACTCAAAAACAACTAACATCCGGATCGCCGGGCTCGGAGGGATGGGCATCCTCAAGAGCGCGCAGGTGCTTGCAGAGGTGCTGTTCCGCGCCGGGTATGACGTCAAAAAAGCCGAGGTCCACGGCATGAGCCAGCGGGGTGGTTCGGTCACCAGCGATATCCGGTTCGGACAGAAAGTCCTCAGCCCGATGATTCCCAGCGCCGAAGCTGACTTTCTCCTGATCCTGGCACCGGAAGAACTTGAAAGCCATCGGGCCTCATTACGTCCCAATGGGATCCTGATCAATGCCCAGTCGTTCGACGAGGTGACCCTGCCCAACCGCAAAAGCCTGAACATCGCCATGCTTGGCACCCTGAGCCGGCATCTGGACCTCCCCGTCGAGGCCTGGCAGAAAACGATCTGCGACACGTTTCCCGAAAAACTGCGCGCCATCAACCTGGCGTCATTTGAAGTTGGCCGTCAACTTGCCTGATAAGGAGCCCCATGAGCAACAGTCCCATCCACCCCGACAGCTATGCGGATTTCCTTTGCCCCGACGAGTTGCAGCGCATCCAGCTCCACCGGCTCCAGACCGTGGTGCAGGACTCCTACGACCACGTGCCCCTGACCCGCCGGCGGATGGATGAGCTCGGGCTCAAGCCGGAACACATCAAAACCCTGGCCGATGCCGCCAAGTTGCCGTTCACGCAAAAAACAGACCTGAGGGATACCTATCCGTACGGACTGTTTGCCCGGCCCATGAAGGAGGTCGTCCGCCTGCACGCCTCCAGCGGCACCACCGGCAAGCCGATTGTGGTGGGCTATACCCGCGATGACATGAAGGTCTGGTCCAGCGTCATGGCCCGGACCTTCTGTGCCGCCGGTCTGAGCGAAAACGATGTGATCCAGAACGCCTTCGGCTATGGCCTCTTTACCGGTGGACTGGGCGCCCATTACGGGGCCGAAGCCCTGGGCGCGACCGTCATCCCCATCTCCGGCGGCAACACCGAACGGCAGATCATGGTCATGCAGGACTTCGGCGTTACCGCGATCTGCTCGACCCCCAGCTATTTCCTGCACCTCATCGAAGCGATTGAGGCCACCGGCACGGGCTTCAAGGAGTTGAAACTCAAGGCCGGCGTGTTCGGGGCGGAACCCTGGACGGACGGCATGCGCGCCCATATCGAGGAACGGGCCCACATCAAGGCCTACGACATCTACGGCTTGTCCGAGATCATCGGCCCGGGCGTGGCCACCGAATGCTCCCAGCAGACCGGCCTCCATGTCTTTGAGGATCATTTCCTCATGGAAATTGTCGACCCGAAAACGGGGCAGGTCCTGCCAGATGGCGAAGAGGGGGAACTGGTGCTGACCACGCTCAGCAAGCAGGCGATTCCCATGATCCGCTACCGGACCCATGACATGACGTCCATCATTCCTGAACGGTGTGCCTGCGGCCGGACCATCCGCCGGATCCGCCGGATCAGCCATCGCAGCGATGACATGATCATTATCCGCGGCGTGAATGTCTTCCCGTCGCAGATTGAAGCCGCGCTGCTGAAGGTGGAAAAATCCCTCCCGCATTACCAGATTGTCCTGAGCCGCAAGGAAGGCCTTGACCAGATCGAGGTGCAGGTCGAAGTGACCGCCGAGATGTTCCGGGACCGGGTCAGCGCCCTGGAGCAACTCCAGAAGAAATTCTCCCATGCCATCGAGCATGTGGTCGGGCTTCGGGCGCAGGTCCGGCTTGTGGAGCCGCAAACCATTGCCCGTAGCCAGGGCAAGGCCAAGCGCGTGATTGATCAACGGAAAGAAGGGATGGCGTTATGAAGCTGAAACAACTTTCGGTATTTCTTGAAAACAAACCCGGCCGCCTGAGCCAGCCCTGCAAGGCCCTCGCCGAGGCCGGTATCAACATCCTCACCCTCTGCCTCGCCGACACCGAACAGTTCGGCATCCTGCGACTGATCGTCAAGGACTGGGAAAAGGCCAAAGCCGTCCTTGAGCAGACCGGCTGCGTCGTCAATGTCAGCGAGGTCCTCGCCATCGAGATTCCCGACCACCCCGGCGGCATGGCCGGTGTTCTAGCCCTCCTGGAGCCCAATGCCGTGAACATCGAGTATATGTATGCCTTCACGCTGAAACGCGGCAGCAATGCCATCCTGATCGCCCGGATCGTGGAGGCCGACCGCGCCATCGAGATCCTCCGTCAAAAAGGCATTAATGTCCTGGACGCCACCGCCTTCTTCTCATTCACCTGACTTTAAAAGGATCCTGTACCATGGCACTGATTCAATGTGATTTCTTTTCCGACACTCTCGGGCTCTGCTCGTCGATGACCGTCATTCTCCCCCAGAATACCAAAAACCAGATCGGCCTGACCGGCAAGGCGGGGACTAAAAAACATCCCGTCCTCTATCTCCTGCACGGAATGTCGGATGATCACACCATCTGGCTGCGGCGCACCTCCATCGAGCGTTACGTCTCGGATTTGGGTCTCGCCGTGGTCATGCCGGCCGTCGCCCGGAGTTACTACACCAACATGTCGTGCGGCATGAACTATTGGACCTTTATCAGCGAAGAACTCCCGGCGATCGTGGAATCGTTCTTCCCGATATCCGATAAACGGGAGGACACCTTCGCGGCGGGCCTCTCCATGGGCGGCTACGGGGCCTTCAAACTGGCGCTGGCCAGGCCGGAGAAGTTCTGCGCTGCGGCCAGCCTGTCCGGGGCCCTTGACCCCCAGGAATTGTCCACCGTCATGCCGGAACGCAAGCTCGAACACCACAGCACCTTTGGCGAGCCGCCGATTTATGGCTCCACCAATGACCTCTACTACCTTTCCCGGGAACTGGCCAAATTGAATGCCGCCAAACCCAAGCTCTTCCAGTGCTGCGGCACGGAGGATTTCCTGTATCAGGATAACCTGAAATTCAAGGCACACCTGACCTCCCTCAATTTCGACCTGACCTATGAAGAAGGCCCGGGCAATCATGAGTGGGGATACTGGGACGCCCAGATCCAGAAAGTTCTCCGCTGGCTCCCCCTGAACCGCTAGTGTCCTGCAAGACATGTACGTTAAATCAGGGAACAGGTTAGAGGGATAGTGATTCAACAAAGACCCTGATCTCATCGCGCACGCGCCGGTACGTTTCCACCTCGCTGGGCGGCGAGACGTTGAGTGAGGATTTGGAGGGCGCCTCGAATCCAGCATGAAACAACCGGGTTGAACCCAGGACGGGAGGCAATTGCTCCCGAGCGCAATCGCTCAGTGTGATCACATAGTCGAAGGTCTCCATTCCCATCGTGCTAACCGGCTTTGACCGGTTGCCCGCGATATCCACCCCGACCTCAGCCATCACCCCGACCGTCTGGGGATCCATGCCACTGCTCACAATCCCTGCGGACCTCGCCTCAATGGAGTGGCCGTGCAACCGGTTCGCCCAGGCTTCGGCTATCTGACTCCGACAGGAATTCCCAGTGCAAACAAACAGGATCCGCTGCCGCCTACGCATGGGTGCCATGCCCCCCAATCACATAAATGGCGGTTTGCGCTCTCCGTTTCGGCCAGAAATACACCTGCCGCGAGCCTTTGAGAAAGATACTCCGGTCCACATAGTAGCCCAACCGGGAGAGGACGGACCTGAACGAAATCAAATATCCCGCTTCCCGGAATGAGACAATCCCAAAGCGGGCCACGCGCAGCATCTCTTTCAACACAGAAATCGGGAGTTGCGGTTTATCCAAAACCTGGTTCAGGATCACAAATTCGAAGCTCCGATCTGCAAAATCAGACAGCCCTTCCTCAATGTCACCGCGTTCGACCGAGAGCCCGCGGGCCCGGCAGTACCGGACCTTCTCCTCGTCCTTCTCGACCCCTTTCCCATGCGCATCTTTCTGGGCCAGTAGCAGGGATAAAAACTGCCCGTCTCCACACCCCAAATCCAGCACCCGTGTGCCCGCGGGGATGAAGTTGACAATCGCCTTCCAGTCAGGCCGTTCGGTGGGTGGTGCTGTTAAATCGCTCATAGCCAATCCTCCCGGGCGAAAAAAAGGGGGAGAGGGCGGCCTTACGGTGGCCCCCTCCCCTGCGGCCTCCCTCAGGAAACCGTTTTCTTCAGCGCCTGTTCGATATCCTCCTTGATGTCTTCCACATCCTCCAACCCGATGGAAAGGCGGATGTAGTCCGCCGTCACCCCGGTCTGCTGCTGCTGTTCGGGGGTCAGTTGCTGATGCGTGGTCGAGGCCGGATGGATCACCAGACTCTTGGCATCCCCAATGTTGGCCACGTGGGACAACAGCTTTGCCGAGTTGATGAACGTCTTCCCTGCCTCCAGGCCCCCCTTGATGCCGAAACCCACCAGCCCGCCATAGCCCTTCTTCAGGTACTTCGAGGCCAGCTTGTAACTGGGATCGTCTTCCAGGCCTGGGTAAGTGACCCAGCTCACCAACGGGTGCTGCTTCAACCACCGGGCGATCTCCAGGGCATTGGACGAGTGCTTCTGCTGACGCAGCGGCAGCGTTTCAAGACCCAGCAGGAACTGGTGGGCGTTGAAGGGACTCAAGGCGGCCCCCAGGTCACGCAGCAACGTCACCCGAACCTTGAGAATAAAGGCCACGTTGCCGAGCCCCGGCACGTTGCTTAACGCGTCCCAGTAAACCAGTCCGTGATAGCTCGGATCCGGCTCTGTGAATTCCGGGAACTTCCCGTTGTTCCACTTGAACTTACCCGAGTCCACGATCACGCCCCCAATACTGGTGCCATGCCCACCGATATATTTCGTCGCGGAATTAACCACAATGTCCACCCCATGATCAATCGGGCGAACCAGGCCGATCCCTACCGTGTTATCCACCACCAGCGGAATCCCTGCTTCGTGGGCGATCTTGGCGAGCGCTTCAAAGTCCGGCACATCCAGTTTGGGATTGCCGATCGTCTCCGCATAGATCGCACGGGTCTTGCTGGTAATCGCCCGCTTGAACGCCTCCGGGTTCCGCGAGTCCACAAACTTCACCGTACGTCCCAGCTTCGGGAACGTATGGTTGAACAGCTGATAGGATCCGCCATACAGGTTATTCGCCGCCACAATCTCGTCGCCCAGCTGCGTAATCGCCAGCAAGGCGTAGGAGATCGCGGACTGCCCTGACGCCACGCCCAAGGCGCCGGTCCCGCCTTCCAGCGCGGCGATCCGCTGCTCAAACACATCCGTCGTTGGATTCATGAGCCGCGTGTAGATGTTGCCGAACTCCTTCAGGGCGAACAAATTCGCCGCATGATCCGAGCTCTTGAACACATAGGAGGTTGTCTGATAAATCGGGACCGCGCGTGATCCGGTGGTCGGATCCGCCTGCTGCCCCGCATGTAATGCCAAAGTACTAATACCCTTCGTAGCCATTTTGCGCTCTCTTTCTTTTTTTGATTTTAAATTAAAATGCGTACTGCGCGCTCAGAACCAGTCCATCACCCAACCCGGTCGTGGTAGTAGACTTCTCGTCACCCGCATTCACATAGGCCCCCACCAGGGTCAGGTTCTTGTTGGCGAAATAGGCGAGATGCGCATCCCAGTAATTCGCATTCTTGAACGTGTCAAATTCCGCGCCTTGCTTGTACTCAAAGCCCACCGCCAGGAATGACAACGGGATCACATCGATATTCCCGAAGAAGGTAAGATCGCTGTTCTTGTTGTAACCAAACACGCCGGTCACCTGCTCTTTAGTAGAGAGCAATCCGCCTGAGATCAGCACGGGCACCGGCAACTGCGTGATCAGCTTGGTAGCCACCCCGTAGTAATCAAAAGCACTGTCATCGGAACCTTCCGCGACATTATCCGTTGACTTCCGGATGGAACCGACCGCGATGGCAGGGATGTAAGCCTTGCCGCCCGCATTCTCTGGAACCACCAGCAGTTTGGCGCCGATATTCGACTTCTTGATGTTCTCCCCCTTGGGCGCCACTACTTCATAGCCATAGGATAATTCAAGCCGATCATAGATCGTCTCGGACACCCCGATCGCGGTCCAGTCCACATTCACATCGCTCAGGTTGACATACCAGGCGCCAAACTGAGGCTTGCTCAGAGGACTATCTGATTTCTCATCTTTGTTCTGTCCTGAGGGATACGCCAGGGGATTGAACGCCACACCCCCGTTCCCCTGCAACCCGTTCAGCGGCACCCCGGCCTGCGCCGAGATCGCCAACGACAACCCGATCACTCCCGCCACCAAACTCCGCTTACCCGTTTCAATCAAACTCTGCTTATTCATTTGCTTCCTTAATATTCTCTTAATTTGTTTTATTATTTTCTTCTACAGATCCAAAAAAAATCCCGCCTACCTGATTCCGGTTGCGGGCTTATGCTGACGAACGTTGTTAATTACCTTCAACAATATCGCATAGCCCACCTCTCCGGAGATTTACAACAGCAACAACCATCGGCCCTATTCATAGCCCCTGTTCTGCTCTCCGCAACCTTTGATGTTATATATCTCATACACTACCGATATTATGAATCGATACTCTTGTTAATCAATCGACTAACTTAATAATTACACAGTAGTGACCTTTTGTAAATCAAATTTTAAAGTTTTTGCAATGGGTCACTCATGAGGGGGTATACGAATTGACCGAAGGACTTGTAGTAACCGGCGTCCCCGCCGGTAATGCGCGAAAAGTGCCGCCGACACGGCGGCTACTACAGCGCCTGGCCCTGGCGTTCTAAACTCAAGAGCTGGCCCGTGAGCCACGGGCCAGTCTGGCTTTCGCCCGCAGGGTGAGCAGGCGCTCTCCTGCGGCGTGCAACGTGCCGGGCTGTTTGGCGAAGTGGAACCGGATCAGGTGTCTGACCGGCTCGCGGAAAAAACTCGAGCCCGGCACCGCCGCGACCCCGACCTCCCGCGCGAGCCATTCGCAAAATGCCGTATCGTCGTCCCAGCCGAACCCGGATATATCCACCATCACGTAATAAGCCCCCTGCGGCCGGGTATAAACCAGGCCAGCCTGATCCAGGTACTTCAGGAACAGGTCGCGCTTTCCGGTATAGATCGCCTGAAGGTCCCGGTAATAGCTGTCCGGCAGCTCCAACCCCGCCACTGCCGCTTCCTGTAACGGAGCCGCCGCCCCCACCGTGAGAAAGTCATGAACCTTGCGCACCGAGTCAATCACGGCCGCCGGCGCGATCACGTAGCCAAGCCGCCAGCCGGTGATCGAATACGTCTTGGACAGCGAACTGCAGGAGATCGTCCGGTCGAACATGCCGGGTAACGATGCAAAATAGACATGCTCGTGCGGCGCGTAGAGAATGTGTTCGTACACTTCATCGGTAATGACGAAAACATCGTGTTTCTCGGCTAATTCCGCGATGAAAAGCAACTCGGCACGCGTGAACACCTTCCCTGAAGGGTTGGAGGGGTTGCACAGAATCAGCGCCTTGGGTTTCAGCTCAAAGGCCCGACGCAGTTCGTCGGGATCAAAGGCGAAATCCGGTGGACGCAACGCCACATAGATCGGTTCGGCGCCGGTCAGGATCATATCCGCGACATAGTTCTCGTAAAAAGGCGAGAAGACGATGACCTTATCGCCCGGATTGCAGGCGGTCATCATCGCCGCCATCATTGCCTCGGTGCTCCCGCAGGTGACAACGAAGTGCGCGTCGGGATCGAGCGCCAACCCCATGAAGCGCGACTGCTTGCAGGCGAGCGCCTGCCGGAATTTCGGTGCGCCCCACGTGACGGCATATTGATGCGGCCCGTGGCGGCCGGCGCGTTCGGCCGCCTTCAGCAGCGCCTCGGGCGGATCGAAATCCGGAAAGCCCTGGGACAGGTTGATCGCCTGATATTCATTCGCTACCCGGGTCATACGCCGGATAACGGATTCGGTGAAATGGTTGGTGCGCTCGCTGGTGATCGGCATAAGAAGTTTTTTTACGCGTCCGTGATTTCGACCACATCGAAACCAGCCATCTCCAGCATCCGTTTGTCGGCCTGATAGCCTTGGCCCGGAGTGGTCAGATAGCCGGAAGTGAACATCGAGTTGGCCGGATAGAGGGCCAGCACCTGTAGGGGACCCAGGCAGGCTTCCCGCCCGCCCGCAATCCGGATCTCCCGGTCGGGATGAACAAACCGGAACATGGCCAGCGTGCGCAGGACATCCCCTGCGGCAATCCTGGGCCGGTTCATGAGGCCGGTTCCCGGGCGCGGATCCAAAAAGTTCAGGGGAATGGAATCCGCCTTCACCTCGCGCATGGCCAGCGCCAGATCCACCCGGTCTTCCAGGGTTTCCCCCATGCCCATCAGGCCGCCACTGCAAAGCTCCAGCCCCGCCGCTTTCACGCGGGCCGCCGTGGCTTTGCGCTCGGCATAGGAATGGGTCGTGCAGATGGTGGGGAAAAACCGTTCCGAGGATTCCAGGTTGTGGTTGTACCGGTCCACCCCCGCCGCCTTGAGCTCCGCCGCCTGCGCATCGTTCAGGATCCCCAGCGACACGCAAATGGAAAGCGGATACTCGCGTTTGATCCGCCGCACCGCCCGCATGATCCGTTCGAGATCCTCCCGTACCGGAGAGCGGCCACTAATGACGATACAATACCGGATGGCGCCCATCTCCATGGCTTGCTTCGCCCCCTCCAGCAATTCTTCCTCACTCTGGAGCGGGTAACAGGGAATGTCGCCGGTGCTGATGCTGGACTGACTGCAATACGCGCAATCCTCACTGCACCCCCCGCTCTTGGCGTTGCGGATCACATGCAAACTGACCTTCCGGTTGAAATAACGCTGCCGCAGCAGGAACGCCGCATGCAACAGGTTCAGCAGCTCATTCTCATCCGACCTCAGAATCGCCAACGCCTCTTCGCGCCGGATCCCCTCTCCCGCCAGCACCCGGTGGCTCAAAGCGACCCAATCCCTCTTATTATCCGGAGTTGTTGTCATATCTGGTACTCGTATTCCGATTGATGGACAAAGAAAGCGGGATTGATATCACCAATGTTGTCCACCCGTCCATCGCGAAACGTGTAGCGGTGCACGATCCCGCCAATCGCTTCAATCCGGTGATCGGGATGGATGCGTAGCCCCATGGAGGTAGGAATGCCATAGCCGATTTCCCCGTCCACCTGACGCAAGCGCAGGAGCATTTTCAATTCCTCCCACCCATCCGCCTCGTCGTGCATATCGCATACCAGCGGGACAATCCCGATGCAGTCAAAGGCCCCTGCGGTGGAGTCATCATCCGGATCACTCCAATGGACCCATTGCCGGGACAGCAGGATGCTGCCTGCCGAGAACCCCGCCAGAACGGCTCCGGCCCGGAACCGGGCCCTGATCAGGTCCGCCATGTTCCGCTCACGGATGAGCCGCATCCCCAGTTCCACATCGCCCTCACTGATGAAAATCACATCGGCAGACTCCAACAAGGCGCGGGCACCAGCCAGATCCGCATCCGGCGCCGCCAGGGGAACGAGATCAATCCGGCCGGCCCCCGTCCGTTCAAAAAGCGTTTTGATCACATTGAAAAAAACGCGGTCATCGCCGCTGGCGGTCCCGATATAGGCAACCTGCGGGCGGAGTTTGCCGGTTTCCGCCAGCATTTCGCGGATCAGGGGGTCGCGGGATTTCCGGTGATGGTAGGAATCCCCCGAAAGCAAATAGACTGGCTTAAGCCCGTTCATGGTCAGATATCCAAAACATCCTTGAGCCCCGCGATCAGGCGGTCGATGTCCGCATGGGTATTGAAGACATGGGTCGAGGCCCGCACGGTTCCTTCCGAGTGCAGGCGATGATGCAGGATGTGGGCGCAATGATAGCCGCCGCTGACCAGGATCTGGTGCCGGTCATACAGCTGACGGGCCACCGTATCGGCACTGAACCCCGCCGCATCCACGATGAAACTGGCCAGCCCCACCCGCTGAGACAGGGGGACCGTTCCGGCCAGAACGCGTACCCCGGGAAGGGCCGACAGCCCCTCCACCAGATGGCCCCCCAGTTCCCGCGAGTGTTCATGAACCGCCGTCATACCGATCGTCCGGAGATAGGCGACCGCCGCACCCAGCCCGATCACGCCCTCAATATTGGGTGTGCCCGCCTCGAAACGGAAGGGAAGGTCGTGCGGGACAAACGTCTCATCGCTATGGAGTTTCACCATCCCGCCCCCCGTTTGATACAAGGACAGCGCCTCCAGCCGCTCCCGCTTCCCATACAAAATCCCAACCCCGGAGGGGCCAAGCAGTTTATGTCCGGAGGTGACCAGGAAGTCGCAGTCCAGCGCCTTGACGTCAATGGGCACATGGCTGGCACTCTGGGAGGCGTCAATGAGTGCGGGCACATTCCGGGCATGGGCCTTGGCGATCCACTCCTCTACCGGCGCCAGCACACCCAGCGTATTTGAGACCTGGGCGAGTGACACCAGTCGCGTCCGGCCGGACAGGAGCGAATCGATTTCGTCATAAAGGGGGACCCCTTCGGCGTCGAGGCCTACGGGGAGGACCCTGGCCGCCACACGCCAGGGCATGAAATTGGAGTGATGCTCGGACGCCGGAAGAATCACCTCATCCGCCGGGGTCAAGCCGAGTCCGTGCGCCACCAGATTGATGCCGTCCGTGGTATTGCGCGTGAAAATGATCTCATCCGGCGAGGCATTCAGGAACGAGGCCACTTCATGGCGGGTTCGTTCAAAAAGTTCGGTGGCTTCTTCCGAAAGGCCATGGACCCCGCGATGGACGTTGGCCGTATGTTCCTCATAAAACCGGGTCACTGCGTCGATGACGCATTGGGGCTTGGGCGCAGTTGAGGCACTATCCAGATGGGTGATCGGCTGGCCATCCACACGCCGTTTGAGAAGGGGAAAATCACCTCGGGTCCATGCCAACGGGTCAATTCGGGCTGAGTTCATCGGGCCTACTCTCCTGTCATAAACAGGTCTTCAGGCTCCCACGTTCCCACGGTTCGAGCAAGGCGAAATTTCCCGGATGGCTCGGTCGGAATGGAGGCCTCCGGCCGCATGCTGACCGATATGCCCGCCCCGTAGAGTGACCGGAGCCCTGCCTGGATCGTCAGCAAGGGCGGAGTCTGGTTGGCCGCAGCAACATAATGGAAAATAATGTCGAGCGGGCCGATCTGCTCGGCCTGATAGGTCACCAGCGTATCCGTTTCCCCCACCGTCCGGTCAAGCTCCTCCACCGACACGGCACGACCTGCTGTGGTAAACGTCAGGTCGCGCACCCGGCCCAGGATCCGCGAGACGGTCAAGCCTCCGGAGCGGCCACAGGGACAGGCCTCAGGTTCAAGCCGGACGAGATCGCCCACATCAAAACGGAGCAGGCTGACCCAGGGATTCCCCAGGGTGGTCACCAGAATCCGGCCAGCGAGCGGATCCCCATGAGAGGCCTTCAAGGGTTGGAAATCGAGATGACAGAACCCCGTGTTCTGATGGAAGCGGCCATGCTCGCATTCGGTCAGGATATGGCCGGTTTCGGTCGACCCATAGGAACTCAGGATCGGGGTGCGGGGAAAGGCCCGGCGCATCTGCCGGTAATGGAGCCGGGAGGGGAATTCGTAGGTCAGGGTAATAAACTGCGGCTGGAAGAGGGGCCGCCCCTGCTCCAGGGCATAGCGGCACAGAATGGCCAGATACGCCGGATCCGCCTCCAGCAGGTCCGGTTGGAACTGGGCCAGTTCCCGGATCATCCGATCCATATCACGCGGCAGCCAGCGACAAGGATCCGCTTGCTGGTTTAAAAACAGCAACCGGCCCAATGTGCGATCCGCCATCGAAAGATCCCCGATATGGCAAACGGTTCCGGCACATAAAGGAGTGGTCAGCACGGCCTCACGCTGCTGACCGGTAATGACCTGATCCAGGCCGGTATATAAAAAAGAAGCCGCCTTCTCGGAGGCATCCCACCAGGGCTGATACCAGACAATCGAGGAACGGTCTTCCGTAGTGCCACTGGTGGTGACCAGCTCCACTTCACCCGCTTCGACACCGGCCCTGAAATCCCGGTCGCGGGGAATAAACCCCTTGGGCATATGCGCGCGGATATCCCGTTTCGTCAAATGAGGCAAGGCCTCGTAACGTTTTTCGATGGGGTGACCAGCGCCAGGGTCATAGTGTCTCCACCGCTCATAAAACGGCACATTCCGCAAGGCCTGCTCCAGCGCCTGGGTCGATGAGGAAGATGGGATAATCCGTTGCATTGGGAAGTGTTGAGGGGTCGGGGTTCAGGGTTCAGGCAAGGCGATTAAATCCATTTTCCCTGAACCCTGTCCCCTTTTTCTCAGCCAATTCCTTCAAAGAGCACGGTCGAGAGATAGCGCTCGCCCGCATCAGGCAACACCACGACGATCGTCTTGCCGGCGAACTCATCCAACTGGGCCAGGCGTACGGCAACCGCAGCAGCGGCGCCGCAGGAAATCCCGACCAGCAACCCCTCCTCTTTCGCCAGACGGCGGGCAAAGGCCACGGCCTCAGCGCTGTCGACCTGCTCCACGCGGTCCACCACGGAAAGATCCAGTGTGTCGGGAATGAAACCTGCGCCAATGCCCTGGATTTTGTGAGGCCCGGGCTTCAATTCCTGACCCGTCAACTTCTGGGTGATGACCGGGCTTTCCTTGGGTTCCACCGCAACGGAAATAATCTTCTTCCCCTTGGTGTTCTTGATGTAGCGGGACACCCCACTGATGGTTCCCCCTGTCCCCACACCCGCCACCAGCACGTCAATGGCGCCATCGGTATCATTCCAGATTTCCGGACCGGTCGTGGTCTCGTGAATGGCCGGATTCGCCGGGTTCTTGAACTGCTGCGGCAGGAAGTACTTGGCCGGATCCGAGGCTGCAATCTCCTCCGCCCGCTTGATGGCCCCTTTCATGCCTTCACTCCCGGGCGTCAAAACCAGATTCGCCCCGAAGGCGGCCAGCACACGCCGCCGTTCAATGCTCATGGTCTCAGGCATCGTCAGAGTCAGCTTGTAGCCACGGGCCGCCGCCACATAAGCCAGGGCGATGCCGGTATTACCACTGGTGGGTTCGACGATTTCAATGCCGGGCTTCAAGACCCCGCGCTTCTCAGCGTCCCAGATCATGGCCGCACCAATACGGCACTTGACCGAATAGGCCGGATTACGTCCCTCGATTTTGGCCAATACGGTAGCCTTTGCACCCTTCGTCACTTGATTGAGTTTGACCAACGGTGTGTTGCCGATGGACTGGGAATTATCACCATATACCTTGCTCATACGTCTCCTTGTGTTAAAATGTTTGCTTTACTTCAGCTTCTCTACACGATCTATAGAGAATGTAATGTATCATCTTTTGATTGTCAATACTTTGGTCGTAAAATTATCATAATTTTATTTACCCCACTTTAACTATCATGATACTCTAGTAATTATCAGAACCGAGCAGGATTATGAAAACAAGAGAGATCATTGTTAATGCTAAAAATGGCCTTCACCTGAGGGTGGCGGGCGAAATCGTCAAGCTGGCGAAAACGCATGAATGCCAGTTGTCTCTTTCATGCCATGGGTGCAAACATGCCAACGCCTGCTCCATCATGCAGCTGCTCACCCTGGACGCCACCAAAGGCACCAAACTTGAAATCCATGCAGATGGGCCTGATGCGGAATTCCTGTTCGAAAAAATATCCGACCTCCTTTCAGACGGCGCGGGGATTTAGAGAACATATACCATTATTCATAGCCCCAGTTTGGAGCCCCCATTTCACCCCAGAGTCAGCCGGTTTCTCCCCTGTCGCTTGCTCTCATAAAGGAGGGTGTCGGCTCGTTTGACCACTGTCTCCGCGGTGTCATTATCACCGATAAGCGTCGCCCCTATTGAAATAGTAACACTGAGCCTATTGCCGCCAACCGACAAGTACGAGTTCTCAACCAGCACTCTCATCCGCTCCCCAAGTTGTTCAAGTTGCCTCGAGCTCACATTCCGGATGATGGCGACAAACTCTTCTCCTCCCCAGCGACCTACCAAGTCGAAGGGTCGCGAATTCTTGGTCAGGGTGTCTGCGACATACTTGATGACTTTATCCCCAACATCGTGCCCGTAGGTATCGTTGAACTTTTTAAAATGATCAATATCCATGAATAAAATGCCAAAGAGAATGCCCATCCGTCCATGCTCTGCAAAGCGTGTCGCGAGCTCCCTCTCCATGTAACGCCTGTTGGCTAAATGGGTAAGGCCATCCAACAAAGCCATTTCCTCCAGCTCCTTGAGTCTCAATTCAATGGCATCCGCACTACTGATATCGGTAAACAATTCGGCACCCCCCATAATCGTTCCCTCAGGGGTTTTCAATGGACTGCTACGGACAAAAACCGGCACCCTATGTCCATCTCTATGATGCAGATAGATTTCAGCCTCCCGCGCCTGTCCATCAGTCATCGTGAATGCCAGAGGACATTGTCCCATACAAAGACTGCGCCCATTTCCATCCACATGCGTAAGGATAGAGTCGGAACAGGATCGCCCGATGACTTCATTCGCAGAAAACCCGGTAATCTTCTCTGCCGCTTTATTCCAGTAAAGGACGACTCGATTCCTATCGACGATATATAACCCTTCATGGAGATCGTCCAAAATCCGGCTATAGGACTCTTCATTAAGAATCATCAATTCATCCCTTTCTCACTTGGCAGCGCTCATCAGGTAAGACATTTACGCGATCCCCGAAATACCATGAGTTGAGGCAGAGCTCAGAAAACGAGCGGCATTTTCTGCATTTAAGCTCCACCAGTGCCTCATGTTTTTGAACTCATTATCGCTGTCGAATTTTTTAAATTGTAGCGGGAAACATGCGGCGAGTCCATTCTATTCCCTACCCCTTTACTAGAGATCGAGGTTTTGCCATCTCCAGGTTCTTCAATGGGTTTGGGTTGGTTGGCTATCAGCCCCCGCTGTGGTTCAATGCGGAATCTATCCGCTTGCACATCCATTTTCTTGGGGATAGAACTCCTCAATGGCCGTCTTCATCATAACGATATGCTGACGGAGGTAAGCGGCAGATTGCTTTCTGCTATGTGCGATCTTGGCAATCTTGACCAACTCCTTTTTGATTACCAGCTCGCGGTGGGTATCAGAGAGTTTTGGCAATTTCAGGCTAATGAGGCTCCCCAAGCCATAAAGGTGCGAATCATTGAGCTCCAACTCGCTGATACTTCCCCAAAATTCACCATCAGGCATCTTGAGCCGGTAGAGCGCCCAGTAATTGTATAGCGATTGGGTTGACACCCGCATATCCGGATGCTCTGACAGGGACTCTATGACCCCTTGTCCATATATACTCCCACCGCATTGGTCAACAAGCCTCTGGATTTTCCCTCCAATCCCGTAACGATGCTCCATCATCCTCTGGTCAAGGTCATTGATACTCGCCACCGCCTCATCCAACTCTACCTTACTTATTTTATTATCCATACGATCCCCCACCCCTGTTTTTTGGTGGAGGATTAAAAAATAAGCCGCCACCAAGGCAGGAAGCAGCCAAGTCAGCGACTTGAACTAAAACACTCCCTACTCTGGTGGCGGCCTGCAGAATCGAACTGCAACCTCTGGCGGTTTCCTGCCAGCGCTCCCGTGAGCTATGCTACCGAATCAACTTGGAAATCACCTTTGATCCCCATCAAAGATCGTCATACTCGATCTTGGCTCAACTTTTTTGATTATACACCATTCCCCATAGACCAACAACTCTGAATTAATCATAAGTTGTTCACTATCAGGTGGTTTGCACTATGTCAAGGAGTGCAAAACTCGACTTAGCCCCATCAAATCTCGTCACTGTTCACTGCTAATCCCCTTCATTCCAACGAGTTCAGACTTATTTCAAAATAATTCACTTCCAAGACATTTCCACAGAAGGTTTACTGTATAATTGTCCATGTCATCTGGAATTACACACAATTGCAGGCCCAGCCCCTCCCAAGGGACTGGCCGCCAATCATCGCTTGATAATGTGGATTCCCCAGCGGTATCAGATCACCTCCAGCAACCAAGCCGTCAGCTTCTCTTTGAAAAGAAGTATTCGGTTCCACAGGCGGCAAAGATGTTGGGGCTGGGGGAGACCAAGTTGAGGGAACTTATTAAGAAGGGTCTGATTGCCGTGGTGATGATTGACGGGAAATATCTGCTACTGGAGGGGGATCTGGAGGCTTTTCTCCTCAACCACTATGGCAAGGTGAGGGAGGTCGAGGTCAATAAAGCCAGTATGACCCCCCTTCCCCAATCTATCGCCAATTCGCCACTTCTTAGAAAGGCTGGTTGAGGCACCCTATGGCGACCTGCAAACATAGCCTGATCAAGCATCCAAAGGGTGGGCACTGGTATACCCGTATCCAGCGCGGTGGGATTGTTAAATACTTCCCCTTTGGAACCAGTCGCCGCCAGGCTGAACAGGATCTGCAGGATCTGGAGCGAAGGATTGCCAGGGGGGAGGTCTCGTTTGCTGAACAGGAAACCACTCAAACCCTCCTCTCCAACGGCAAGACAGACGTCAGGATTGAGGAGTTGGCCGTGAAACATCTGGAATGGGTCAAGAACAACAGGACTTTAGGAACATTTGAGATGAGACAACATTATGTCCTCAGATTTCTTGATTATATTGGCACTCGTATGGTTTCACAGATTGGGCTGCCTGACTTTGACGGATTCCGTTCCAGTGAAATTAGAAAGAATCCCAATATGAAAAACCCTGCCAGTGAGGCTTTGCGGCATATCAGGACGATGTTTCACTGGGGGGAGGATAATGGAATCTGTGATATGCCTGTCAGGAAATTCCCGGAGATCCGTTTTGAGCCACCACAGACCAAAACCCTTACCCAGGAAGATTTGGCAACCCTGCTTACCAAGGCTCCCGCTGACTTCAGTGCGATGATTCGTTTTGGGATCATGACAGGACTGCGACCTCAGGAAGTCAGGGGGCTACGGAAAGAGCATCTTCATCCGGGTTCTGATGGTGGATTTTATCTGATGATTGAGAAGCACAAGACCGCCAGGCACTCCAGCTCCCCAAAGCCCAGATCCGTCCCCCTTGTCGAGGATGCCCAGGATATCTGGAATCGTTGCATCCAATCGCACCCCAAGTCCCCGTATATCTTTCTGAATGATGATGGGGAGCCCTACATAGCCAGAACATACAGACAGCGGTTCCGTAGGTTATGCAAAAGGGCGGGGGTCAGGGAAGCCCCGCCATATAGTCTTCGTCACTGTTTCGGCACAGCCTTGGGGGCGGCAGGGGTTAATCAGTCTGTCATTAGTCAACTGATGGGGCATACGAAGCTCCAGACCACCGCGAGATACATCGGTTGCAATGATGAGGCTCACAAAAAGGCCACGGGGATCATTGAGCAAAAACTAAGGGATGCCATGTCCAAAATGGTGAAAATAGAGGCAGTCTCAGCTGGGTCAGATGCAGAAACGGGCAAAAACCTGTCGCCTGACCTGTCGCCTGTGAAAACTGAGATGATGAGTGAAAAGCAGGGAATACCACGAGACCACTGATATCATTGGATAGAACGGTGGTAGGCGATATAGGACTCGAACCTACGACCCCTACCATGTCAAAAGCCCTGGGAAAATCACACAATTTCTTCCATTCGCAAAGCATTGCTATATAACGCTTTACATTATCTATTTGCATTAGCCGCCCATAATTTTCCTCAAATCGCCCGGAGAATCGCCCGGAAAGTATCTTCCTGATATTGGAAATTAATTGGCGAGGAGTCTTCACCACCGCCCTTTTTTAATCGATTGTAAAAGGCATCTCTATCGGATGGGACTGCTTGGTGAAGGTTATTGAATGTGCCGCCCCCTTAAAAAATATCCCCGACTATTTCCATCCTCTATTGTTTCTATAATTGACAACAATCCCATAAGGTCCATTATCCCTAACAAGTAAATCTTCGTCAGAACGCCAGAGAACTAAAGTTTAAGCCAAATAATCAGAGGAGCCTCAAAATGAAGTCATTCAAGTGGTTTGTTTGCTGTATGATGATGTTGGCGATCTACTTCACTCCGATATCGGCTTTTGCCATTGCCCAAATTTCATGGTCTTATAATGGCTCATTAGCAACACCGATTCCCTCTGTTACTTCAGGCTGGCTTGTCGAAATGTACCGAGATGTCGGCGGGAATACGGTGCTAGGATCGATTACTTCCTTTAATTCATCGGATATTCCACAGGGAGCATCAGCCAATGCAAGTGATGATGTGCTGCTGGGGGCATCCTTTCAAACCACCGTAAATGGTTCTTTTAACTGGTCGGCAACACCGGCCAATTCCATTTCAGGGGCGAGAGTATATTCGGTGCTGTTCAATAACTCAGTCCTAACCGCTGCAACACAAGCATGGATCATAGATACTACGCCAACGACCATTGGAGCAGGCCCGTTTACCTATACTGCAAATGCAACCATCAACTCCATAGGATCTGGTCCTCTAACAGTAGTTCCCGAACCGTCATCTCTTGCCTTGGTTGGGGTCGGCTTGGCTGCAATTGCTCTGCGGCGGCGTTACGGGAAATAACCAAATCCCTACTGCACCACATTGAATCTGATATAAAACGTTTGTATCCCCCATTGCCTTGAATGTCATTACCCCTTCACCCCCCCTCTCCCTGCCCCCATAAGAAACAAATACATTATCGGCGGTAAATGGACGGCACTCCCTGATAGCGGTATAATTTGGTTAATGGGAGACAGAAAATAAGTGAGAAAGAGTTTCCCAGAGAACGGGCGGCATCAGGTAGGCAAATCACAGATGCCGCTCTTATCATTTAAGCCCCTAACCTTGTCCCCGATTCTCTCTTGCCCCTCCTGCACTTCCCGTTTATCAAAAAGATGAA
>JBAXWB010000045.1 GCA_037128595.1 bacterium | reverse complement strand
CCACCTGGTCGCTGATATTCGTCAGGCCGGTCAACTGGCTGATCACGTTCGTCAGGTAGTTCATCTGGCTCGGCAGATTCGTCATTCCGGAGATCTGCGCGATCGAATTCGTCATCTGTGCCACCTGGTCACTGATATTCGTCAGCCCGGTCAACTGGCTGATCACGTTCGTCAGGTAGTTCATCTGCGCCGGCATATTGGTCATTCCGGCAATCTGGGCGATGGAATTGGTCATCGTCCCGACCTGTGCCTCAATATTAGTCAGGCTGCTCATCTGGGTCAGCAGGTTCGTAAGATAAGCCACCTGATCCGACACATTCGTAAGCCCGGACATCTGGGCAAGGCTGTTTGTAATATCAGAGACCTGCGAGACGAGCCCCGTGAGCACGCCCATCTGCGCCATGGCATTGGTCATGTAATCCATCTGCCCGGACAGATTGGTCAAGCCGGCGATCAGACCGATGGAATTCGTCATCTGCGCCACCTGCTCGCTGATATTGGTCATCCCGCTCAACTGGCTGATGATATTGGTCAGGTAGTTCATCTGATTCGGCAGATTCGTCAGCCCGGCCACCTGCCCGATGGAGTTCGTCATCTGCGCCACCTGGTCACTGATATTCGTCAGCCCCGTCAACTGGCTGATCACGTTCGTCAGGTAGTTCATCTGACCCGGCAGATTCGTCATCCCGGCAATCTGGCCGATCGAGTTCGTCATCTGGGCCACCTGACCACTGATGTTCGTCAAGCCCGTCAGCTGGCTGATCACGTTCGTCAGGTAATTCATCTGGCTCGGCAGATTCGTCATCCCGGAGATCTGACTGATCGAATTCGTCATCTGTGCCACCTGGTCACTGATGTTCGTCAGGCCCGTCAACTGGCTAATCACGTTCGTCAGGTAGTTCATCTGGCTCGGCAGGTTCGTCATCCCTGAAATCTGCGCGATGGAATTCGTCATCTGCGCCACCTGGGCACTGATGTTCGTCAAGCCCGTCAGCTGACTGATCACATTCGTCATGGAGCTCAACTGCCCGGGCATATTGGTCAGCCCCACGAGCAAACCCATGGAGTTGGTCAGGGAGGCAACCTGCGGGGTCAGGTTCGTCAACCCACTCATCCGCGTCAGCAGGTTGGTTAACGATCCCACCTGTGGCGTCAGGTTCGTCAACGAAGACAATGCCCCCATGGAATTGGTCAGGTAGTTCAGTTGCGCCCCCATATTAGTCAGAACGCTGATCTGCGCGACGGCGCCGGTCATGGCCGACACCGAACTGGCCATATTCGTCAGGGCGGTTACCTGATCAATCACGTTGGTCAGATACGCCATCTGGGCGTTGAGATTGGTCAGGCTCTGCAATTGCCAGACGGCATTCGTGAGATAGCCCATCTGGGGCGTCAAATTGGTTAACCCGCTCATCCGCGTCAGCAGATTGGTCATATACTGAGACTGGGCCGCCGTCGCACCAGTGATATTCGTCAGGAACGCCATCTGCGGGGTCAGGTTCGTCAGGGTTGTCAGCGAATCCACCGCGTTGGTTAAATAGGCCAATTGCGCCCCCATATTGGTCAAGCCACTGATCTGGGCGACGGCACTGGTCATAGCCGACACCGAACTCGCCATATTCGTCAGGGCCGTCACCTGATCAATCACGTTGGTCAGATACGCCATCTGGGCGTTGAGATTAGTCAGACTCTGCAACCGCCACACGGCGTTACTCAGGCTCTGCACCTGGGAGGCGGTCGTGGCGGTGATATTCGTCAGGAACGCCATCTGCGGGGTCAGGTTCGTCAATGAAGACAAAGCCCCCATAGAATTGGTCAGATAATTCAACTGCGCGCCCATGTTCGTCAAACCACTGATCTGCGCGACGGCACTGGTCATGGCTGACACTGAACTGGCCATATTGGTCAGGGCGGTCACCTGATCAATCACGTTGGTCAGATACGCCATCTGGGCATTGAGATTGGTCAGGCTCTGCAAACGTCCCACGGCATTGCTCAGGCTCTGAATCTGCGTGGAGGTCAACGCCGTCAGGTTCGACAAGCCTGCAATCTGTATGGAGGTGGTCGCCGTCAGGTTCGACAGACCTGCGATCTGCCCGGTTAAATTGGTGAGCGACTGCACTGAGCCCATGGCGTTGGTCAAATAATTCAACTGCGCCCCCATATTCGTCAAGCCGCTGATCTGGGCGACGGCGTTGGTCATGGCGGCCACGGCCGGATTGATGTTCGTCAGGATGACGATCTGATCAATCACGTTAGTCACATAACCCATCTGGGTGGTCAGCGCATTCATCTGATTGGTCATCGCCAGGACCTTCCCCATGGAATTCGTCACCGAGGCCATCTGCGGACTGAGGTTGGTCAGGACCCCGAGTTGGCCCACCATATTGGTGATGAACGATAACTGGCTGCCCATGTTCGTCAGGACCGTAATTTGAGCCACGGCACTGGTCATGGCCGCGATTGAGCCGGACAGATTAGTCAGCCCCACCAGCTGCCCCACGGAATTGGAGATTGAATCGAGGCTGACAATCATTCCCGTCAGCTCATTTGTCACAACGCCAACGTTATAGCTGATATTAGAGACCGAGACCGACATCGTCGCCAAGGTGGTCTCCACTCCAGCCAGCTGGTTGCTGATCCCGATCATGGAACCGGCCAGGTCATCCAGTTCCATCCCCGCCACCTTCAGGATGATGCGATCGGAGGCCCCGGACGAATCCGAGCAGGTCACGGTAAAATCACCAAGGCCCCAGAGGGTGCCGGCAATAAAGCTCAACTCATAGACGCCACCGGATACCGGAGCCATATTTACAGGGCCTAGCTTGGACACCCCTGCGGCATTTGAAATTTCTAATTTCACATCACCTAAAGCCATGCCGGCCTGCGAACGATACAGAATACCCACCGTGCTCCCGCTCTTCACCGTACCGGGGCGCGTCAGGATGCGGGCCGTCCGCTTGGCCATATCCTGGGTCAGCAGGCGCACCTGATCAAGCAGGTTGGTACCGCCGGGGCCAATCACCCCGATGGCATTCGTGATCCCGCCCAGTTGGGACAGGGCATTGGAACTGAACGCCAGCAAGTTGGAGTTAATTCCCGACACATCCAGACTGATCGTAGCCGTCGTATTGCTGAGAGACTGCAACCGGTTGGTCACATCCGTACGGAAGGCCTGCTGCGCGAGCCCCACCCCGATCACATTCTCATTCACGTTGGAGACACTCCCCATGATCGCATCCCGTGCGGCATTCACAGCCGCTACGGCCGATTCCGAGGGGGTCAGCAAGGTGAAGGTAATTCCGGAAGTATAGATCACGCCCGAGTGCTTGATTTCCACCTTGGCGAAATAGGGGATATTCTTGTCCAGCAGCGCCCCGACATCCGCCCAGAACACCCCTGTTAACCGGGGCGCGCCTGCCGTCGTCACCTGAACTTCATTGCCGTTCGGGTCATAAATGTAGACCTTACACTCCGTCGGGTCGGTAATGATCTGACTGCTCCGCTCCAGCCAGGCTACCGTTTTAAAGACACTGGCCGAGGGATCGTAGACAAAACTCGCCAGCACATGATACTCAGGCGAGGCTTCCGTCCGGGTCATGTACACCACATTGGTGCTGATTGTCTTGGAGGACCAGTTCAGGATGATCTTGTCGTTGAAATACTGCTTGAACCAGACTGTATTCCAGAAGCCATAGGGGTAATCATGACTCAGCGGTGAAGTCAGCCCGGAGGAAGACCAGCCGGAGCTATCCGTCACGCTCAGCCCATCCAGTTCATTGGATGTAGCGGAATCAAAGAGACGCCACACCACGGTATAATAGAGCACCTCAAACGTCCCCAGATCATCATAAGGCCCCTTCCTGGCAATATCGAATTTCGTGACAGGATAGGCGTGATCCTGAATTCGGAACCAGACGGTGCTGCTCTTGATATTCGGCACATTCCAGATATACGAACTGGCCTGGGCATGCGCAACACTAGTGAAAGGGCCGGCCGTATTGATCAGGGTCCAGCTGTTTGAGCCGCGGAACGGATCGGTGGAATAATAGAAATCCACCCCGGATACAGATCCGAGCGTAGTCCAATTAACATCCTTGGGTTCCAGTGCGTGGAGACTCCCGATAAACGGCTGAATCTGGAAGGCGGCGGCAATCCGGAAATCATCCAGACTGTCCACGATGTTGGGGTTCGGGTTATTCACCACCACCAAACGGACCTGGCCAAGCGAGTTCGGGATCGGCCCCCAGGTGAAGTAGTAGATGCCGTTATCCGAGGGGAAGGCGCCGGTGGCAATGGTATTCGTCACCGAAAACGGATAGGCGGAATACCCGACGGTGAAGTCGTTACTCATATTACCACCGCGTACCCAGCGGATTACATTATTGGTCTCGCCGACTTTCCAGAAATCACCCACCGCCGGACTGATCAACCGGATAGACGGAGAAGGCACGACCACGAATTTCTCCGACTCATTGGTGGTCACCCCATCCGTGATGGTGACCGTCACCTGGTTTCCTATCGCATTGGAAGTCATGGCCCAGTCATAGGCAAACCCGGGCACCCCTGAGGCGATGGGGGCCGAATGCTGCGGCGCATCATACACCGTGTAGAAGAGCCGGAACGAAGGCTGGGTATCGACCCCCACCCACTGGATCGTATTGGTCAAGTCCGATACCGCCCAGATATCCGTTCCCTTCGGGACGGTCACCTTGATGCCCCCCATACGGAAGGGTTTTGACAGGTTGGTCACGGTGCCACTGATCAGCATCAGGACGGCATTGGTGGAAGGCTGGCGCGTCAGAACGGAGGTGTTCTCAATATCCCAAACTACCGAATTGATCCCGCTGGCCATCGGCACATTGACCGCCACCGGATGGGTCATATCAAACGTGGCGCCATCCCCGGAATAATAGATATCCCCTACTGCCCCCCCGGCCATCCCTGCCGCGACATACACAATCGTCCGCTGCGTCCCGATCATCCAGTTGGTCCCCGTCGAGGGGCTCAGGATCTTGGCCCCGCGCAGGATGAACGGATCCGAATACATGACGATATCAGTATCATTGGTCGGGGTCGTCACGATCATCTTGATGACGGCATTGGTCGTGGGATCGAGATCTGAACTGATATTCCACGTCAGGGCACCATTCCTAACAAAGGTATTTCCGGGTAAACCGCCTGGGACATAAGTTCCGCCCTCCCCCGCCACCGAGACCACATTCGACATGTAGGCGTTATCCGAGAGACCGGCAGCCGTCCAATACACAAACTGGCTCGACCCTAAATCGAACGTCTGCCCGGCCGCAGGCCGGGTGACCCGGATACCGCGCAAAGTGAACACGGGCGATATCGACTGATAACTCCCGGCGATCACCTTGACCTTGGCCGTCTTGGAAGGCTCGAGAGTGCGGGACACAGTCCAGGGAATATTGTTCAAACTAGTGCCGGCATCAATATTAGCCGTGCCGCCAATGATCAAGGACGTAAAGTTCGAGCCATCTTTTGAGTAATAGAGGTCAGCCGTAGGGTCCTCGGTCGCGGCCGAGTACCACTGCAGTCCGCCAGCCACCGTCGTCCCCATGGTATAGACATTATTGGTAGTGGGCAGAAACATACTAAGTCCGCGGATGACAAAATAATTATCCGACAGATCGATCATAGGAATCGGGTAGCCCAGAGTGTCATTTGCCACCAACCTGATTTTTGCCAAGGTTGACGGCCTAAGCAGACGCCCGGGGTTAATCGTACGGGTCCCGGAGAAGATCGACAAACTGGGATCCAGCGTCACATAATCATTCGTTGTGTTGCCGCCATTATAGGTAATCCAGATCCCTAGATTGAATCCGGCGCCCTGATGCAACCATTTGATAACATTCGTCCCGGTAAACTCCCAATATTCGCCATTATTAGGAGAGACCACCTGCACACCGGCAATATCAAAATATTCAGTAGTGGCCTTCAAGTCAGGCCGCGACACCGAACTCACCCGCACGACCGCACTGGACGAGGGCGGCCCTTGGATAATCCACTGGGGAGCAAAGTTTGTAATGATCGTCGCCCCGGAACTGTTCGTATTGACATAATTCGCCGCAATCGGAGTCCAGGTTACGCCATCCGTGGAGTAGTCCACATTCACCAGATTCCCGGCACCCCCGGCCACCCATGTCACGAAATTGGTAGTCGTGATCTGCCAACGGTCACGCGAGAGCGGGGTTCCGCCCTTAGGGGACAAGATCCGGATATCCGCCAACAGGAAAGCCTCGGACACATTCACAATACGGGCATCACTCAGCGAAGTGATCCGGATCAGTGCCGCCTCGGTCGGATTCGGGGCATTCAACACACAGGTATAACTATTCGTGCCATCCACATTCGGGGCACTGGCGGCAACATTGACCCAGGCGGAGCCATCAAACAACTCAATACTCACATTCGGTCCCGCTGCGGCGGACGTCCATAGAACGTTAATAGAGTCCCCCATCTTTACGCCGGTGGAGGCATTAGGATAAGTCACGACAGCGCCCGCCATCACAAACGAATGGTCTGAAACATCAAAGAACGGCGCGAGATATGGGGTCGCGACATCAGGGGTGGACACCGCCATCCTGGCCGTCAAGGAGGGCAACATGTCCTCATGCGTCTGAATCGCCCAAACATACCCGTTGGTTCCGACCACTGCCGGCGCCCGCGCCACTTCAACCCAGTTATTAACGCCATCGTCATTGCTCAACCACAGCGCCATTTCTGTAGCCAGCGGAGACTCCCATGACACCCCATTCGTATCACCCACATACCATTTCTCGCCACCATTCGGGATGCTGAGGTGGAGATTGTATATCAGTTCGAAATCATTATCCGACCAATCAAAAATAGATGAATCCGACCCATCGCGTATACGGATTCGATAGTTTACCCCCGGATCCGTATTAATCACACTGCGATAAATCCCTGAATTTGTCGCGCCCACAGCAATCTGTCGCACGTAATTCGAGCCACTCTGATTGTACAATTCAATGATGATATTAGTCGCCGTCACACTTCCCGATGAAGTCCAAGTGATGTTGTAAGGCACCCCGACAACCCAGGCATTATTACTCACCTCAAGGCCATTCGGACTCGTCAGTAACAATCGTCCTTTGGAATAACCCAAATCCACCTCATCCAAGGACACCTGCTGTATGGCATCCGATTTCAAAAATGCGCGAAACTTGAATGTCCCGCCAGTCCCCTGGTAGAAGATGTTGTAGAAAGACTGAATGTTTGCATCAATAACCGAACGCGTATTCGACATAGTCCACTGCGACGCTGAATTCGTATATCCAGAGACATCCGTCCACACACCCCCAATAAAGGCATACCAATTTGTTCCGTTATTGCCACTAATCTGATATTGGATCCCTGTTGAATTGGTGATGCTGGCCACATGGAAAAATGACCACAGGTTCCCCAGGAAGGGAGCACCAAACCCATCAGCAGGCATTACCCAGGGGTTATCAGTCGGATATGCCGTGGCATCCACCCGGACACTATCCAACTTGGGCGCAAACAACGGATCTTCCGTGGCAAGAACAGCCTGATACTGAATGAACTGACTGACAGGGACAACCGCAGTCAGATCACTACCATCGAAATCGGTAAACCAGGAGTTTACCGTGCCATCCGGCCCCACGAAACTTCCAACTGGCGGAGCGGCAACGCCCGAACGGACCTGAAACCTCAACGTCCCGATCCCAGCCCGGTAATGATCCGTTACCTCCTCGCTATTGAGCGCCCTCGAATAGAGTGCAAATTCGTCCAGAATGCCATTGCATGCCGGACCGATCAGCAAGGGTGTCGTCGTCTGCGCCGATGAACTTAACCCGATGGATGCGCGCATGAAACCATTAACATAAAGACGGATCACCTGCCTGTCATAGGTTGCGCAAAAGTGGCTCCATTTCCGGGCACGGAGAATATCTGCCGCAGTACATGTCATTCCGTTGACCGTCACGTACGGGCGCCCGGTCACATCTGTACCAAGGGTAAAGCCCGTCCCTCCGCTTACCTTCTGGGCCAGCACAAGACTCGGAGCATTTGTTGGCCACACCCAGCCGTCTATCGTGAATTGATCTACCTGCATTGTTGGTGAATCATTTACCGTCAACCCATTGCCGGTTGTTACAGCCAGACCGCTTCCATATTTCCCAGCCGTACTGAGGGAAACACCTGCAGCCACGCTAGCATCATTGCGGTGAATAGTTGCATCAATGGTGTAACTATTAGTGACTGCATCACAATGCCACAACCCCGACATGGCGCTGTCAAGCTTCAAGGCGCGGCCATAAGGTGCATCGCATCCCCATATCAGTTTCTGCCAGTATTCCGGTTGCCCGGGATCTACAACAGAGCCCACGAAGCTTCCCGGAACAAGCGTGGCGTATCCCACCGCCGACAACTCCCCGATCTCTGATTCAGACAATGCCTTTTGATAAATCCCCACCTCATCAAGATAGCCCGCATAATATGTCCCCAAAGAGGTATGCCTTGCAAGGTAACCCGTTAAAGTCCCAACACTTCCATAGGATGGACTCAATACTGTTGTGCCGAACAGGACACCATCAATATAGATATGCAGTTGATTGCCATTTCTAACCCCTGCCACATGATGCCACTGGCCGTTGTTCAGTCCAGTCCTAGCGCCCAATACAACCATGGCCCCGCTACCATCATTTATTACGAATGTCACTTGGCCCACCGCTACGGCCGCTCCGTTACCGTTAACTTCCAACGCGTAAAACCGGCTTCCGCTGGACTCTGAAATCAATGCACTTCTTGTGGTGGATATCGTATTGAACCAGGCTGCCACACTGAAGTCGTTATTCGTCATGGTAATCGAGGGCAGGGCCACATCATCACCACTTCCGCCAAATGATCCGCAATAGGCACCTGCACGCGAACCAGAATAGGGCTGGGCACTTCCCTCTGGCGTCCCATTATAGCCATTCCCTGAAGCGTCCCGCACACTTCCCCCACCCACCCAAGTGCCCTCATCCATATGCCAAAGTGCAAGCGCACCCGGCACCGAAGAGAGGCGCACATTAGCTGGCCCGATATTCGCGAGATTTAACACTGTCATTTCATCGCCATGCCAGCGCGTCTGCCCCGCATCAAAAGTGCCTCCCGAGATTTCATCAATCGAGTCTTCAACAAAATTGGTGCCACTACAGGTCAGCGTGACTGAATCCAGCGCAGGCGTTGCCCCCCCATCACCAAGCAAAGTTGCCTGATACTGGAGATACCGTCCTGAATATCCCGCCAACGACGCCCCTGCCGGGTCATCAAAATACCCACCACCACCACCAATCCCCGTGAAAGCCCCCGTGGGGGGCGAGTTCGTCCCGGTTCGGACTTGCATCCGGATCTTGCCCGCCACCATTCGCCGCCCCGCCACATAATGGGAAACTATTTCGGGTGCAAATAAGGATCGACTGTAAAATGCAACATCATCCATTTGCCCGCTGAAGTAGTCACCTTTAGCGCCTCCCAGCACGGCCGCCACATTTGGCACGGGCGTGTCAGACACAACCGCAACATGATTCCAGCCACTCAGCAAGGGAGCGCCGACATTTCCGTTAACGTACACCGTCACCACTGCCCCTACAGGGTACCCATTCGCAATAACGTAGTTATTGGAAATCACGAGATAGTTAGTACTGGCGATCAATTCAAGCAATCCATCAGCGGGGTAATCATTTTTCACCCATAACTCAACCGTATTGATAGAAGGCATTTGCGGCAGAGTTATTGCGGAGTTGATTCCATTGAAAACAGCAGATTGTCGCCCAAGTTTTGCAAAATCCGTGAATGTGACATTGTTTCCTGTACCCGCCCGCCCTTTCCCTGACGCATCGAGTAGCAATCCCTCCATGTGGTACAACCCCTCCAGCCCAGTGATTGCATTGGTGAGTTCCAGCCCTTTTTGCCACGATAATTGCCCCCACACAGCACCCACTCCCCCATCCAGAATACGGGAAGTAAATATCCCATTGGTCACAACTCCACCGTTGGCATTGTCTGCAAGACCAACAAAAGGTGAGCCCTTGGATGCGGGGATAGTAGCAAGAGCGGACATGTCCCCGCGGGAAAAGTCCCCCAAGACATCATCGACATACAACCCTGATGAACCCTCAAATCCCGCTGCACTAACCCAAGGGGTCGCCGATCGCGTGGTGTCAGCCGACATATATGCCCGGTACTGAATATATCTATGGGTTATATCCAGGGAGCCAATTGTGGAAAGCGGCCCATTGTCTGTCGGGAAGTAATCATCCGTCGTTCCAAGCGGCCCCACAAATCCACCCGACAACGGCAAGGTGTTGCCCGTACGCACCTGATATTTAACAGCAGATGGCAAAGAATAGATGTACAAGATTTCCTGATCGCTTAATGCACGGCGGAAAAAAAAGACATCATCTAAAATCAAATTCGCTAGATTAGCGTCATTCTTTGCAAATGAAATCGGAACATCCTGATAAACAGTAGCCACATTCGGAGCGGTGGCTTCTAATCGCTTGACCGCATCAACATAGATTTTCACCAATCTCGAGGAATAGCTCCAAGTCATCACGACAAAATGCCAGGTGCCAGTACCTGTGTACTGCTCAGAAATGCTCCCCATAAACACATTTGCGAAATTACATTGCAAGTCTCGTCCGCCACCACCTTGGTATAGATTCACCAACTGATTATTGGATGGCCTAAACCCAAGATAACCCCCATAGGGGGTCCCTTGATTTAAATAAGACCAGAAGCCCATGGTAATCGCAGATGCCCCATTTAAAAGATTGGTGCTGTAGGACTGCAGATAGTTGCTTCCGTTAAACAAACCTGCTGCTGTACCGATTTTTGCTTTTGTTGTGAAAACGGGATTGTTGACGGGCGTTCCGAAGTTGCCCATCCCATCGGACCAATCCCCGTCCATCCGGTAAAGGCCGATCAACCCGGGATACGACAGGGAAAGACCTCCCGCACTATTTTCGACATTGAGGTTTCTATTGACAGTGCGAGCCAACATCCGAAGCCACTGATTTCCAGAACCACCGTCAAAAACTCGCGATGAAAACTGACTACTTGCCCGATAAAGCCCCCCGGTCAATTGCAGGTTGATGCTGACATCCGGCCCCACCCCCAGATTGACCACACTTGCCGAATTGCTCAGATACTGCCCCATGTCCGCAGCAAAATCACTGGCACTCAGGAACTTCAGGTTAGCCACACCATTAGCCACCTCAATCTTGCTGGGGTCAGAAACCACATATTGAGCGGGCACAGAGAATAACCAGGAATTGGTCAGCACCGCCTGAACAGATAAGGCGGCAAAAACAGCCAGAAATACTATAATATGACTGCGTAATATTTTCATATGAATCTCTCGCGACATGGTTTCAAACAACGGGCAATCCCAAGCACAACTCAATTTCCATAACTTTACCATTCATACCCCGGACTTCCTTTTCTCACAAGCATCATACTAGCATAGACTTATGTCAGGATTGTTAAAGAAATGCAAAATTCTTAACAAGACATTTGGCCAAGTAATTCTTGCCAGAAGCGCCTCAACTTGGCCGATAGCTGAGCCTATGTGTCTTTTCTGACGAGAAGACACAAGGATGCCCCTGCAAAAGGGATCAGGAAGGGGTCAACTTCAAACGCAAAGCGATTGTACCCGTAAAACGTGAGAACGAGGGCAAGGTTAGTTGCGATGATTGCCGTAAGAATGATCTTGAAATAAACGTCCAGTTTTCCCCATAAAAACCACAATCCCAGACCCGCCAGAATATATAGGCCGCACCTGAATACCGCCACCATCATGGCCGCCCATGAAAACTTCCAAGGCACTGGCACATAAGCCCGGACTATTTTGCCAAGCAAAAGCAACGGCATGTTCCGCCAGTGTTCCTTCACAAACGTTTTACCCTTCTCAAAGTAATACGCATCCACCTCATATTCGGATTTAGTCCTGGAGAGTTCATACATGGTTTTCTCTCCCGGAATGTTATTTGGGAATACCCAATAGCCCCAGTATTCACGGGTCCCCGCCACAACAGGATTGTTACCCCCATAAAAGGTCTGCCCTCGAAGGGTGGAAAGAACCGGGAAATGTTTGCAAACATGATAGTTCCGGACCGCCCAGAGGAAGGAGGGAGCGAGAAACAAGACCACACAAAAGACTCCAGACAATAGACTGCAAACCACGGGCCAGGACAGAATGAAGTTTTTCATTTTCCGCCCAATAACCCATAACCAATACCCAATAACAATCACCCCCACAAACCCAATCCAAAGAATGAAACTGGGGCGGACTAAACAGGAAAGGCCGAGCAGGAGAAATCCCGAAAATAAAGACATTAGCCCACATACATCAGACCACATTAAAGCGACTGAGTTGTTGGACTGACTGGCATGAGTTGTATAGACGTGCGTAGCGGCCGAGGGGAGAGATGGCGATGCCTTCAATCTATCACTTATTAACCGCCTATCCCACTGCCCCAACAGCAAAATGGTTCCGCTTAATGCCAACGCCAGAAACAGGATTTCGGACATGCCTTCATATGCCTCGTAAAGGGCAACAGGGTAAAAAATATAAAGAAGCGCGGCGACCAGCCCACAGGCGTTAAACCACGTCGGTGTTGTCGGACCACCGTTATTGGCTAGAGAAAAAGCCTGCGGCTTCACCCCAATAACCGATAACCCATAACCGATAACCCTCATTGCAAGCATCGCCACCAAGACAGCCACCAAGCTGTTTAACAACAAATTTAGGCATCGCATCAAAAGATCCGGCGCGATCCCCCGCATGACTTGCAAAGCCACCGAAACAAGGAACGGCCAACCAGGCGCACGACTCATGGTGGGAGCGTCTGGCCAAAATCCCTCCCGAAGGCGATAACCATCGCCGTCTGCGACACTTTGCGCAATCTGAAGATATAACTGGGCGTCGCTAACCATGGGCTTATTTAAACCGAACTTGAGACCCAATGCCGCGTTGACCAGAAGGGCCAGCAAAAAAATCCCCATCAGCAAAGGAGCCCGCCGGGAGGCTCCCTCAGAAGAAAATTTCATTTAGGAATTACCTCCGCTGTAACGGTTAAATTCTCGCCCCAACCAAATCTCTCCATGATACTCCAAATGAAACGAGCAGGCCTCCTCCAGTTCGATTTCACTAGTGGCATCTCTATCTGATCCGAATTCACCTCACGCTTATCTGTTCGACTAAAAGTAGATCTACGGGACCATTCAATGCCAAGTCCGGAAGTGGTCTTTTGAATGAGGCGGAATTGATGTTGTTGCAACAATGCTTTGATACTCGGACATGAAAACCCATAAAGATGGATGGGGAAAGCCCTGTAAGGGTCATCATCCCGACGCATTGCTGGTGGTAAAAATGAAAAGGCCCTCACCCTGAAGGATTTGATGTTCGGAACCTCAATAACCAATCGGCCTCCACGCTTCAGGAGAGGTCTGACTACCAGAAAGAATTCATCCAGATCAGCGACGTGCTCCAACACATGATATAGTGTAATCATATCAAATGGAGCTTCATGCAGGACAACATGCTGGAGGCTTTCATAAACAGGAAAACCACGACCGGCCGTGACCGCCCGTCCATGCACCGAAGGATCCATTCCCACACAAGTCCATCCCACCCGACGGCAGGCCTCAAGCATCAGTCCATTACCGCAGCCCACATCCAGGGCCCGGCCACCCATTACAGGCTGCGGCAACTTCGCAATCCGCGCATTTACGACCGCCCACCTGAATGCATCGTCGGCTTCGGGATGCGCCGCATAGCCGGGTTGATCATAGAACTCCGCCAGAACGCTAGCAGCCGGGCGAGGATTCACAAATGCAAGGCCACAGGTCCGGCACCGCTTTAAGCTGCACTCAACCCCATGAGCACGGAAAAATACCTCTCCAATCCGGTTGAGAGGCACAGGCAAATCCACAAATGCATCCTCACCACAGGCAGGGCAACATCGTATCTGTTCGACAACAGCTCCAGTAATTTTGTTCATTTTATCTTACCCCCGTAGATTATCATGGCCGAAATAGTTGCTACTGTAGAGAGCTAATAAAACACTCACTTGGCCGTCTAATGTGAAGCAAGATTCCCATTTCTTCCGCCCCATTCGACCGCATTGTTCTGCTAATTCTGGATTGTCTAAAAGGGCTGTCACCCTGTCTGCCAATGCACCAACGCTCGCGCGCGGAACAATATATCCAGTCACAGTATCCTCCACAATCTCTGTCACTGCCCCGGCGTTAGTGGCAATACAAGGACGCCCCAATGACATGGCTTCCAATAAAACGTACGGGCACGCTTCCGCCGAGGACGACAAACACACAACGTCAGATTCGGCGATAATATCGCCGACATCGTCACGCTGCCCCATGAAAATCACCTGATTCGCGATGCCTCGCTCAGCTATTAAAGCACGTAACCGATCCTCCTCGGGACCCGTCCCAACTAACAACAGATAAGGAAGATGACCCGACAAGGGGCTGACTTTGGCGAAAGCCTCAATCGTTATATCTACCCGCTTCCGGGTAATCAGACTACTGATGTTCGCCACTAGTTTCGATTTAGAGGGAAGCCCGCACGATGCCCGAAGCCATTCCGGCGGGCGCGTTCGAGTGGGTTCCTGTGTTCCATTAGGCACAACGACAATCTTGCCGTCAGGAACGCCCCGTGCCTTTAAAACTTGGCGGCCCCCTTCATATAAGGCCACAATCCCATCAACAAGGAAAGATAACAACCGAATCCTGGAAACATGGCGCTGCCAAAAAGTAGCTGGCGCCGCAATCTGTTGGTGCTGATGCCAGATCCATCTAAGCCGCTTGCGCAATACCAGTCGAGCTATGAGAATGGTCACGAGCGCCGGGAGTTCGTTCCCGAAATGGACTGCGACTACATCCGGGCGTTCCTGGCGCAGCAAGCGCAGAGCCGGAAGCACAAAACCCCAGGGGCGAACACGCTCGCCGGCAGCAGTTGTTGGATTATTGGGTTGTTTAGTTGCTGAAGGGCAAGATGAAGCGCCCTTCAATCCTTTACTTAACAACCTATCCTCGCCCCCAACCCACTCTTTCAGGATGTGCCACCTTACGCCTGTTGCACGAAGCGCCTCGGCTACAGAAGGAATAGGCGCGCCAGAGAAAACGACCACAAACTCATCGCCTGCTTTTTTGAATTCCGCCCCAATAGCCACCAGAAGTGCCTCAAAGGCCCCTTTTTTTAGGGGAATTAAATTGCAGAAAAAGACCGTTTTCATCTTTGGACTAATACCATTAGCGTCCCATAGGCCGCAGGTTTTTAGGCGGTAGGCTATAGACTGTTAGAGAATTCATGCATTTCTGTTCATTTTCAATCCAAGGCATTTACGGAATTTAAATTGTCACTTTCTGTCGCTTTACCTAACAGCCTACAGCCTAAATCGCTACAACCTTAGCGGCCCCATGGGACGCCAGTGGACTAATACCATGATTATAAGCTTTACGCCAAATCCTTAACCACTTTTGAAGGATTACCAGCGACGATGGTACTGGCCGGCACATCAGCGGTCACCACGGCGGCAGTCCCCACAACCGCATTATCCCCAATCGTGACGCCTTTCAGGATAATGGCCTGGGCGCCAATCCATACGTTTTTACCAATAATGACCTCATCCGCCTCATCTTGTCGGATAGGTTCATTCCTGAGTCGCCGTCCCGGATCGAGGGGATGTCCATCATTGTCATGAATGCGAACGCCAGCCGAAATCAAACACTTTTCGCCGATACAAATGCGGCGGGCAGCCGAAAGGGTGCAGCCATTGCCAATGAAAGTTCCATTGCCAATGACGATCTCCGGAGGCACCGGCATGCCACCCATAAAATAGAAGCAACTGCGCCCGGATAGATACACATTCTCACCCAATATCAAATCCCCAGAGCCTCGCATATACGGCAGACACTCCGCGCGAAGCCCCTTACCCACCTTCGCGCAAACAGACTTCATCACCGGTTCGATCCAGAAAATCTTACGGACCAAGGCACTTCCCTCTACCGCCAAAACACCCATCTTGTAAAGCACCCTGATCATAGGTCTCACCGTCTTCGGCACCAGTACACCCGTTCCGAGCAGCTGCTTGATTAGTTTTTTCATATATTCACTCCCGCAAAAGAACTTCAGCCATTAGTTTATCCGGCGACTAGCGGCATTGATCAACAAGATCTGCCAGCCCATGACGGTCAAAGAGGGGCGGAATACTTCCTCGCTTGAAAAGCGAATTCTCATAAACCGCCCTATAGGCAGAATAACTGCTTTCATACTCCATAATTTTCTTAATGACCTCGTCTGCCTTACGCTTGGAATACGGCCCATTGATCTCCAAAAAAGCCGAATCATTAAGCAAATCCTTCGCCTGTGGACAGCCCCAATATACCGGAATTGCCCCCCCCGCATAGGCGTTCATCAATTTCTCCGTAAGATAGAAATCCTTTGCCGTATTTTCAAAACAAATCATGAACCGATATTGCCCAATAAAATCCAAGTACTCTTTTTCCCACCATTTACCAGGAGGACGCCCACCCCTCTGGTTATTCATGACATCTCCCCACGAATCTACGGCCTTATATCGCGAGAGTTGTTCAAAGAACTCGATTCGTTCCCTAGCCTTGTCATTACTAACCACAAATAGGCAGAATTTTTTACGGGCATAATCGACCTGAGAGATCGAACGCTCTGCGCAAAAATCAGGCAACGACGTATGCTTCATCATCTCAAGCGCAAACAATGTTAGCGGCACAACACCACGCCCGGGAATTGACGGAATCAAGTTGACGTCAAACAACAAAGGATCATGGTAATGCGCTTCACCTGAAAACTGAACCCGAAGGCAGTCTTGAGATTTCCGCGCAGAGGGAGGGGGGCCAAATACACTCCACACATGAACCTCACGGAAGCCGCGCGCTCGTTTATGCAAAACAGCTGATAACACCTGAATCAGCCTGAGCTCAGCATCTGCACCATCCCAGAATGAAAACAACCTTAACGGACAAGATTCGGCACCCGGCAGTCTGTGCAGCGGACTGGATTTTTCATGCGAACATGAAATCTTGGCCTTCAACGCCCCGCTCACATTATTCTTGATTTCAAATAACCTCTTAATGTAATCCAACATATCGAATAAGTCCTGTTTTTATGGATCTCTGCGCGTGCATGAAAAGGATCTTTCATTACATATTGCCTCGTATCCCTATTAGATACCTCCACCAGAGAGGCAATTGCTTACGGCCGCCAATAAAGGGGTATAAAATTATCGCATGCGTCAGGTGACGCACAGCCCTTCCGCGCGCCCCCCGTTGAAACGCCATCCACGACGCATTCCAATATTGGTTGGCCAAGGCCCGCCGTCGCAGCATTTTACGGCCGCTGAACACGCCTCCCGGCGCAAACGCCTTCGCGAGAACACGCAGAACCTGCGGCAGAAAGGTGCGGTCATCCATGCTAAGACTCCCCTGCCGCTGTTCATACCAGGCAAAATCCGCCTCCACTAATGCGCCTGAACTTCGTACTAGAATGCGCATCCACAAATCATAATCTTCCGGCCCCCTGAACTGCTCGTCAAATCCCTGACAGGCCCGTATAAGATCGGACCGGACCAACACAGTAGAGGTCGCCACAGGGTTATGAAAGGCAAATTCCTCTAATTCGAGCAACCGAATGGACGGAACATCGACACTAACCGTTGCCTTTTGACGGATAGCAGCAAGTGCCTGCTCGCGCTGCCCCGTCTCAAATGTCACTGTTCTCCCGCACCATATGCCCACCTCCGGATGCCTGACTGCGGCCGCCAACTGTAGCGCCAGCTTATTCTCGGGCCAAAGGTCGTCGGCGTCGAGGAAGGCGATCCAGTCGCCGTGCGCTTCCTGCAGGCCTTTATTACGTGCTTTGGCAGGCCCTGCATTGGCAGGAAGGGAGAGAAGGGTGAAACGTGAGATGTGGGAGGTGTGAAGTGAAACGCAAGAGGGGCAACTCAAGGTGGCGTTCGGCGTTATTACTCTTCGAAGTAGCGTACCTTCGCTACGTAGTAGAGTCCCGACGAACGATTTCTCTTTCTCAGCGCTCTCTGTTTCGGCCGCCGGGACGCCGGCCGCCACCTGTGCTTCGCGCTTTTTTACTGCCGACTGCTCACTGATCCACTTCTCCACCACTGCCACGGTGTCGTCCGTGGAGCAATCGTCGACCACAATCACCTCGAAGGTGGGGGTAAGATGTGAGGCGTGAGATGTGAGAGGTGAAATGTCAGAGGGGCATCTCAAGGTGGCGTTCGGCGTCCCGACGAACGATTTCTCTTTCTCGGTGCTCTCTATTTCGGCCGCCGACTTGTCCGCCGGAGTACCGGAGGCGGAGACGCCGGCCGCCACCTGTGTTTCGCTCTCTTTTACTGCCAACTGCCTACTGCCAACTGCCCACTGGCTCCACAGCGTCTGCGACGCAATGGACTCCAGCGCTTCCACGATCGTGGAGCGGCTGTTATAGGCGGGGATGATGATGGAGATCATGGGAGCCGCCTGCGGCGGCGGTTGTTGGTTAATGGTTGTTCGTTGTTGGGGTCCCACCTGCGACGGCTGTTAACGAACCCCTATCCAAAAGGACACCCGCATCCAATAAAGCCCCATCCGCATTCTGCAAACGAAGACTAATTACCGCCTGACGCTCCCCGGGCAATAACGTCATAAAGCCATTCCTTTGCTCAAAACTTCCGCCCGGAAAGGGGTTAAAAATCGATTCTCCCCATGCATCTTACTGCACAGATCATAATGAACATCTAACAATACCCGGTTGCGACCGGAAATATCGACTGTAATATCGGCGACCTGGTCGCGATCATATGCCGAAAGTCTGGCATTGCTTTCAAGCATGAAGTCATAATCGGAATCCGG
Organism: bacterium; assembly: GCA_037128595.1. Taxonomy (NCBI): domain Bacteria; species bacterium. The sequence continues at coordinate 5,543 of JBAXWB010000045.1, read as the reverse complement.
GGAAGCATCACCTCTAGCTCGACTACCAAACAGATAAATTGCATGCAGTTTCTGACCAAGCGCTGAACGCACCCGTTGGGTAAATTCAAGAACCACAGAATCTAGAGGACTTATACTCATGTAATGATTATTCCCCAGTCCCAGCTTTCAGGCAATAGCAAAAGAGGTGAGATGTGAAGCGTGAGCGGGAGTTAACACGGATATACAGGATTTACAGGATAATTTATCAAACCCCTTAGCGTCCACGATTCTGGGTGGCGTTCGGCGTCCTCGGCGAACGATTTCTCTTTCTGGACGCTCTCTATTTCGGCCGCCGAGACGCCGGCCGCCACCTGTGCTGCCAACTACCAACTGCCTATTGGCCGCCAGTGATCTAATTACGTAAGTTCAATGAACGCCGCAACTTCCAGACGGGCCTGCTTGAGGATATGCGAGAGAGTGGACCGCTTAACAGGGCGATGCGCAGGAACAGTCAATTTGAGGGTCTCAAAAGAAGTGTGCTTCTGAAGGCGGATATGACTGCCCTTCTGACGAACCACCACCCAACCATCTCGCTGCAATGCCCGCAGGATTCGGTCGTAAGGCAGGCTCGGGACCTTGCTCATATTGCCATTTCCATCAACTCGGCATTAGGCGCGAAATCCCAATCGTCTTCGACAGGCTCCAGATAGAGATCAATGGCTTCACGGATATTGCGCAGTGCCTCATCCTTCGATTCGCCTTCGGAAATGCACCCAGGCAGAGCAGGAACAATGGCCGTATATCCCCCATCTTCACTAGGCTCTAAAACGATTTTTAAATTCATACTTTATTCCTTAATCATTAGCGTCCCACAGGGACGCCGGTTATTAGTTGCTGGTTGTTAGTTATTGGGGAATACACGAATTTCCTGAGCGTTCTGCTCTGCGCCATTTCCGATATTTTCATTCTTCGATTGTCCTGTTTTACCCAATAACCATTAACAACTAACGAATAACCCTGGCGTCCCACTGCGCTTACCTGCTTGTATTGTAATGATGTCGGCGTAGTTCATGTCAGTATCACCTTTTAGTTGAAGTATTATCCCTCAGTCCCAGCTTTCAGGCAATAGCAAAAGAGGTGAGATGTGAAGCGTGAGATGTTAAACGCGAGGAGTAAGAGGTAAGGGGTGAGACGTGTGGGGCGGATGTCCCCATCCGCCTCATCCGCCTGTAATGAAGAAGGTGGGTGAGGACACCCACCCCACACGGGGGAGCTCGAATCATTCGCCGGGGCTTTGGTCTTTGCGGCAATCCACTTCTCCACCACCGCCACGGTGTCGTCGGTGGAGCAATCGTCGACGATGATAACTTCGTAGGAGGGATCAGGAGGTGAGAGGGGAGACGCGAGACGTGAAGCGCAAGAGGGGCAACTCAAGGGGGCGTTCGGCGTTATTACTCTTCGAAGTAGCGTACCTTCGCTACGTAGTAGAGTCCCGACTAACGATTTCTCTTTCTCGGCGCTTTCTATTTCGGCCGCCGAGACGCCGGCCGCCACCTGTGCTGCCAACTGCCTACTGCCTGCCCTGCATAGCCTTGGCGACGCAGGGCCTACTGCCCACTGGCTCCATAGCGTCTGCGACGCGATGGACTCCAGCGCTTCCACGATCGTGGAGCGGCTGTTATAGGCAGGGATGATGATGGAGATCATGGGGAGCCGCCGGCGGCGGCGGTTGTTGGTTAATGGTTGTTCGTTGTTATCTTTCAAATTCACTACGGGGTAGAGCACTTTGCCTGATGATTGACTGAAGTGTCCCGATCCGGATTTCTCGATGCATGGGAATGGGCACCGTAATAGTAATGATGCCTACCTTTTGCTGCATCACGACATGACTCCCACGCTGACGGACCGCAAGAAAGCCATGTGCTTCGAGAATCCGGCACAGGTCTGCACCAGAGAACACCCCTAATTTAGGCATAAGCGGCCTCAAAACGGGTTACAAAAACCTCGTTATGCAGGCGCGCCTCAATCTCCCCGGGACTGGCACATTCAAGAAACAGCTCGACCGCCTCACGAAGATTGGCCATCGCAATTTCAACGGTCTTACCTTGACTGGCGACATCCAGTTCTGGACATAGAGCGACAAACTCGTTTCCTTCTCTCTCAAGTACAGCGGTAAAAGTTCCTTGCTTCATGATGGTGCCTTACCTGCTTGTATTGTAATGATGTTGGCGTAGTTCATGTCAGTATCACCTTTTAGTTGAAGTATTATCCCTCAGTCCCAGCTTTCAGGCAATAGCAAAAGAGGTGAGACGTGAAGCGTGAGATGTTAAATGTGAGGAGTAAGAGGTAAGGGGTGAGACGTGAGCCGTGAGACGTGTGGGGCGGATGTCCCCATCCGCCTCATCCGCCTTTGGTGAAGAAGGTGGGTGAGGACACCCACCCCACACGGGGGAGTTCGAATCAGCCGCCGGGACGTCGGCCGCCACCAGTGCTCCCGCCTTCGAGACTTCCGCCTCCGGTACTCCGGCGGACGAGACGGCGGACAAGTCGCCAAGCCTACTGTCAACTGCTTACTGCCTATGCGTCAACCTAAGCGCAGCGTCTCTAAATAATCACGTAAATTAAGATTCACCACCCGCCTGGAGTACCAGGCTTGAGGCACTGAGGCATAGAGAAGCCCCTCCTCCGCTAAAGCTGCGAAGGGCAAGAAATGCAAATGTTGCGTTTATTTCGCCCACGGGAATACCGTGGCCAAAATAAACGCAACGGTTTCTTGGAGGGGGAAACAGCCAGAAGGAGGAGAGGTATTGTTTGTTGCCCCATCTCCTCTTTCTCCAGGTATTCCTCCCAGAGAGGTGTTGCGCGATTTTTCCAAATGGTGTACTCGCCATTTGGAAAAATCGCACAACATTTTCTTCTTTCTCCCCTCTGTGTCTCTGTGCCTCTAGCCGTACTCGGCGGGTGGTGAATCCGAATTCCCCAATTCAGGGGCGCCTTAGGTTGACGCATATGCGCCACGCGGGACTCCGGCGGACATGGAGATGTGAAGAGGAAGAGGGGCAACTCAAGGTGGAACGATTTCTCTTTCTGGACGCTCTCTATTTCGGCCGCCGAGACGCCGGCCGCCACCTGTGCTGCCAACTACCAACTGCCTATTGGCCGCCAGTGATCTAATTACGTAAGTTCAATGAACGCCGCAACTTCGAGACGGGCCTGCTTGAGGATACGAGTGTTCACCGGGTGGCTACGTAGCCGCGCCTGGTAAGGCGTGGGTCTTCCGCTTACACGAGAGGGATTTCCCCCTTCTATCATCCTCTTTTGGTCGACGGCCTGAAGTCAATAGTCTATGGTCTCGCTTATGCGCATTGCCATCGCCAGCTCGGGATTAGGTCACGTGGCCAGGGGAATTGAGACCTGGGCATGCGACACCGCGGGTGCGTTGCATCAGTGGGCAGTACGTAGTGAGCAGTGCGCAGTCGACAGTCAGCAGGGTGCAGTTGGCCGTAAGCAGTCAGAAGATATTAAGGTAACCCTTTTTTGTGCCGCCCCACTGCCTGCCCTGCATAGCCTTGGCGACGCAGGGCCGACTGCCGACTGCCTACTGTCTACTGTCATCCTCCCCTCTCTCAAACGTGGCAACCCCAAAACTCAACAACTTAGCAACTGGTTCCCCAAATGGGCGTGGCGCTGGGGGCTGAAGAGCACCTACGACTTGGAACAGTGGTCATTCTGGTGGCACCTATGGCCAAAGCTCAGGCGTGGAAAATTCGATATTGTGCATGTGCAGGATCCCTGGCTGGCCAGACTGCTGGATGTGAGCCGACGGCGGGGGTTGCACAGGGCCAAGGTGATCCTGGCGCATGGCACGGAGGAGCCCCTGGAATTCCTCGAGACATTCGAGTATGTGCAGCACTTGGCCCCCTGGCACCTGAGCGAAGCGCGGAAGGCGCTTCGCTGTAGACAGTCGACAGTAAACAGTAAGCAGTGGACAGCTCTGCCGAACTTTGTGGACTGCGCCGTCTTCCATCCCGTACACGACCCGGTTGGGAAAGCGACGCTCCGCTCCTCCCTCGGCCTCCCCCCTGATGCCTTCATTGTCGGCTGCGTCGCCGCCGTCAAAAAGGACCACAAACGGCTTGATTACCTGATCCGGGAGTTTAGGCAGCATGCAGTGAGCCGTAAGCAGTTGGCAGTAGAAACCGGATTGAAAACCGATCCCCATCTGTCTGCTTCTCACTGCGAACTGCCCACTGCTCACTGCCCACTGCCTCCCCCCTTCCTGCTCATCGCCGGTGCCAAGACCAACGAGACGCCGGAACTGCTCGCTCTGGCGGAATCGCTCATCCCGGGCCACTACAAGATCGTGCCCGATTGCCCCCGTTCCCGGATGCCCGACCTCTATCGGGCGATGGATGTCTTTGTGCTGACATCCCTTTTCGAGATGATGCCCATCGCGTTGCTGGAGGCCCTTGCCAGCGGCCTGCCCTGTCTGGTGAATACGCATCCGGTATTGGAGTGGATGATCGGGGCGGGGGAGGAGACAGTGGGCAGTAAGCAGTTGGCAGTTGGCAGTGATCAGACCGAAGGCCATGTGGGAGGGGCGCTATGCGCCGCGACAGGCTCTGGAGGGGCGGCCATTGATATGTCACTAACGGGAGGGTTGTCAGCGGCCCTGGCCGGGCTGACACCCGAATGGGTCATCCTCCACGGCCGGCAAGCGCGCGAACGGGCCGTACAGATGTTCTCAGCCGAAGCGGTAATCGACCAGTATGTCGCCTATTACAAGAAAATCCTGTCACGTTAAAAGTTAGATGTGAAACGTTAAATGTAAACATTCATCTTACATCCCACATCTCACACTTTACGCCGGTCCCGTCTCCCCTCTCACTCCTTAACAATTGCGCTCAAATGAGCCTCTTAACCTTTTAACCATTTGATGACAATAGAGTATCGATTTAGGAGGGGTAAGCGGTGGATGATCCAAGAAAGCCCTAATAAATCGACGAGCCACGTCTCAGGGGTCCTCCTCCTGTGTGGGGCGGATGTCCCCATCCGCCTTCTTTCCACAAGGTCAATAGGCGGATGAGGACATCCGCCCCACACGCGATGCGAAGTGACCTGCGCCCTTACATTACTACAAGTGCTTCGCTCACTTTTCTTCTGTAGTAGCCGGCGCCTGCCCGACGTAGCCTTAGCGTAGGCGGGTGTCGGCGGCATCTTCGGATGAGACCTTTACGACTTTTATCATATATCCCGTCATGTTATCCTGCCGCATGACCAATCTCCCTATCGCCGCCATCATGATTGTGTTTGCGGGCGGGCCCCACACACCGGAGCGGACGACGCTGGCCTGTGAGCTTCTGGCCAGCCGACCGCTACCTGCGGTCATTTATCTCACGGGGGCAGAATATCAGGGGGAGTATAGCAACCAGGTTGACCGCATCAGGAAGGCGCTGGCCAGTAGGCAGGTAGCAGTGGGCAGTGGACAGGTAGCAGTGGGCAGTGGACAGTGGGCAGTAGGCAGTGAGTGTCCCGTCCGGCTGTAGATTGACACTTTTCAATAAAGGAGAAAAGTGCGATGC
>JBAXWB010000044.1 GCA_037128595.1 bacterium | reverse complement strand
AAGGATGATATGCAGGGTGTCAAAGTGACAACTTTAAATCAGGACTTGACCCCCGCCGGCGCGACGTGGACGGCGCACGAGACCAGGCGTAACTGGAATTCCATGGCGTCATCATCGGACGGGACGAAGCTGGTTGCGATGGCCGACCAGATCTACACCTCGACGGATTCGGGGGCGACGTGGACGCCGCGTGAGAGTGCCCGCATGTGGAAATCGGTGGCGTCGTCATCGGACGGAACGAAACTGATTGCAGTCGAGTTTACCGGCCAGATTTACACCTCGACGGATTCGGGCACGAATTGGACGGCGCGGGATAATAGCGGTTTCTGGCAGTCGGTGGCCTCGTCATCGGACGGAACGAAACTGGTCGCGGCGGGTTATTTCAGCTCGATCTACACCTCGACGGATTCGGGCACAAATTGGACGGCGCGGGAGAATAGCCGTTCTTGGCAGTCGGTGGCCTCGTCCTCGGACGGAACGAAGTTGGTTGCAGGCGAGCAGAACGGCCCGATCTACACCTCGATGAATTCGGGGGCAACATGGACGGCGCGGGGGAATAGCCGTTACTGGCAGTCAGTGGCATCATCATCGGACGGGGTGAAGCTGGTCGCGGTGGTGTCTGGCGGACTGATCTACACCTCGACGGATGCGGGCACAAATTGGACGGCGCGGGAGAGTGCCCGCTGGTGGACTTCGGTGGCATCGTCATCGGACGGGGTGAAACTGGTCGCGGCGGTGTCTGGCGGCTCGATCTACACCTCGACGGATGCGGGGGCGACGTGGACGCCAAGCGAGACGAATCGCAACTGGCAGGCGGTGGCGTTGTCATCGGATGGGGCGAAACTTGTCGCGGGGGCGGCTGGTGGCCAGATCTACACCTCGCAAGCCGAGATCGATTTAACCTATACCCCTGCCGCCAACGACTATTCACCCCGGCGAGTCCGCAGACTTATGCGACGACCAATACGCTCTCCGCCACCGGCGGTTCGGGCACGGGCGCTGTGACGTATGCGGTGCTCTCCGGCGTGGGCGAATTGATCGGAACCAACGGCTTGAGGGCGTCATCGGGGACGGGCATGATCGTCGTTCAGGCCTCGAAGGCGGCAGACGAGCTGTACCTATTGCAGTCAACCGTGGCCACAGTGACGGTAACCAAGGCTATGGCCTCAGTCGTTCTGGGTGACCTCGCGCGGACTTATGATGGTTCCGGCAAGGCGGCGACGGCTACTTCGCTCCCGACGAATCTGCTTGTGACCCTTACCTACAACGGCAGCGACGCCATTCCGACGAATGCAGGCAGCTACGCCGTGACCGGCACGGTGATGGACGTTATGTGGCAGGGATTCCAGACGGGGTTGCTGGTGATTGCCCGGGCGCAGGATACGATCACCTTTGGTGCGACCAACCATGTCTATGATGGAACGGCCAAGTCGGTGACGGCCACAGCGGAGTCAGGCTTCTCCGTATCGTTGACCTATGCCGGCAGTCCCGATGCACCCATTAACGCCGGTGTTTATGCCGTTACCGGCGTGGTGGATGCGGCCAACTGGCAGGCGACGAACACCACCTGGCTGACGATCACCAAGGCCGATCAGGTGATCACCAACTTCCTGCCGGCGGACGGGGTCCAGTTCGTGCTGGGTTCTGGCACCACCGTGGTTGCCACAGCGACGAGCGGGCTGCCGGTCAGCTTCAGTAATCTGACGCCCGAAGTGACCCTGATGCTGAGGAATGATTTGACCTTTACCCATCCCGGTCTTGCCCGGATGCGGGCCAGTCAGGTGGGCAATAGCAACTGGAATGCGGCGGTTGATGTCATTCATTCCTGGCGCATTGGCGGGCTCATTACCAACGTCACGCCTGCCGCCGTCAATGTGGGTGGCCGCATTCAGGTTGTCATTCAGGGGATCGCGCTGGGGAATGGGGGCGACATCACCAATGTTACGCTCGCTGGCGTGGAGGCGACCATTATCACCCAGACCCTGGAATCGGTCACGGTGATGGCCAATGCGGCGACCGGCGCGGTAGCGGGCGCGGTCACGGTGGTCTCCAGTACGGGTGGCTTAATGGTGCTGAGCAATGCCTTCGCCTATCTCTGGTTCGAGGCGCCTGAGCTCCTGGATCCGGTGAGCATCACGGAGTCGAATCTCGTGGCCCGGTGGGTGCCTCCTACCAATGCCGCCGCCTGTGAACTGGATATCGGGCTCGATACCAACTTCACCGCCTATCTACCGGGATATAAGGGGTTGGGCGTGGCGTTGGCTCAGCACTACACCGTCACCGGCCTGGAGGCTGCCGTCTGGTATGCGATCCGCACCTTTGCCTATAATACCAATGGTTACAGTCTGCCGTCCCGGACCGTCTGGGTGCCCGCGGGCAAGAATACGCCGTATGAAACCCATCCGCCTTTGGGTGGACCCGTTTCGATCGGGGCCATTATGGAGCAGCCGCTTGCCAATATGTTCTCTGGGCAGGGGATGGAGTACAGCGTGGTGTCCAGTGATACGAATGTAGTGGTGGCTTCCATCACGGCGGACAGCCTGTTGCGGCTTGAACCCCGGTCCCCGGGCAAGGCCATGATCACGGTGCGTGCGACGGAGCACGGCACCGGGTATACCTCCACCTATGTATTTGAGGTCGAGGTGACCGGGGTGCCGACCGTGATCAGTAACGTCTTTCGTACTCACGAACGATGGAATCCCCGCTTCGAGCAGTTGCTTAAGGTGAGTAACGATTCCCTGTATGATGCCGTTGGGGTCCGGCTTCTCTTCACCAATCTGATGGCGGGGATTATCGTTGAAAACCGCACGGGCACCTCCTGGGATGGGCGGCCGATGATCGAACAGTCATTCGACTTCTCCGCCGGTGTGACGCAGCTGATGAGCATCGTCTATCTCTGCACAGGCGAGTACCGGGTGGATCAATATCCTCCGGCCATTGAGGTGCAATATATCCTGACGGCCTGGCACAGACCGTTTTCTGGTGTTAGGGTGAACGTGAAGGCTTGGATGATGTCGGATGGCAGTGGTCGTTTTGTGCTCGAGTTTCCCTCGGAACCGGGTGGACTCTACGCGGTCGAATATGTGAATGACTTATCCGAGAGCGACTGGATCCAGGTGCCGCTGCGGTTGAAGGCGGGTGCGAACCGCACCCAGTGGATTGATTCCGGACCGCCCGCGACGTTGCCAGTTAAGGCGGGAAAACGGTTCTACCGCGTTAAACAAATCGAAATTTAAGGGATCATATGAAACTGAAAATAATCGCAATGATGGTCATGGCCTCCGGCGTCGCGTGTCAGGGCCAATTCTATTTCGAGGCGGGCCCGTGGTATCGGGGAAATATGGAGATCTCGGCAGAAGGCGGCTCGCGGGCCGCCGCTGAAGGGATCCATGCCTCGCGTACGGGGCGTTCTGGGGGAACCCCGGTGGCCGCTGGTTCTTTGCTTCAGGATGATGGAACCGCGCAGACGTTGCGGACGTTCGATAACGGGTATGTGGGACCATCCGGCTGGGATTGGGCGCAGACGGCTGGTGTCAGTCAGTACTGGAGCTACACGGATCCTGCGCAATATGACGCCACTGCCGGAGCCCTGAATTACAGGCGTACGCTCACGGCAACGGAGACCGCCCAGCGAACCCTGACGCAAGTGACGCCGGGCGCGGCGGGCTGGTCTGACAGTGACCGGGCGGGTGGGGCAGGGCTCCAGGCCAAACTGGGGTATGTCCTTCATGCTACGGACACGTGGAATCTGGGGGTCCAATTACAGGCCGGCTGGCTGGATGGCATCAACAGTTCCTTTCACCACAAGACGGCCTATACCGAGCAGGTAGAGGATTTTCGTTGGCAGACCATCTTGAACCAGCAGGAAACATGGGGGTACTCGTATGACACCCTGGGGAATCCGGCCTTTCCTGATATCCCCTATACCATGAGCGATCCATCCGGGACCGGCCCCATGATTGCAGACCGTCCCCAGAGCATGACGCGTCTGGCGCAAGCGCAGACCTCGAGTGATGTGCTGGTCGGGCGGACTTCGGAAACCGCGACCAGTCTGGTTGATATGGACGTCGATGCCACCGCGCTGGTGCTGCAGGTTGGTCCCCGGTTTCAATGGCAGGCGACCCGGACGCTGGGGCTGTCGCTCCAGCCGGCGATCTCGCTCAATTTGTTGGATGCCGATATCCACAGGCATGAAGCCTTCCGACACGACAACGGCACGCTCATTCAGTCCTGGGATGACGTTGCGAGTGAGCAGACCTGGCTTTTGGGCGCCGGGCTCCAGGCGGATGTCCAGTGGACCATCACCGGGGGCGTCTACGTGCTGGTGGGCGGCGGGTATGACTGGGTGGAGCCGTGTGACCTGAGTTCCGGCCCCGACCAAATCACGATTGATCTTTCCGGATACACCCTCAATGCCGGTGTTGGTTATCGTTTTTGACAGGACCAAAGATTAGCACCCCGTTTCTGTGGAGTTGAATCAATTCATTAGCGTCCCATAGGCCGCAGGTTTTTAGACTGTAGGCTGTAGACTGTTAGGAAATTCGTCCATTTCTGCTTACTTTCAGTCCTGGTCATTTATGGAATTTATAAAGCCACTTTCCGCCATTTCACCTAACAGCCTACAGCCTAAACCGCTATAGCCTTGGCGTCCCTATGGGACGCCAGTGGAATCAATTAATTCCCATGTGGGGCGGATGGGGCGCATATGAGCTCAGTAGGGGTTTTCAGTGCCTCAAATGAAGGCGAAGATAAAAGATTTACCACGGAGACACGGAGACTCAGAGACAGAAAATACAATGTGGCGTTTATTTCGTCCACGGGAATACCGTGGCCAAAATAAACGCCACGGTTTCGTGGAGGAGGAAACAGCCAGAAGGAGGAGAGGTATTGTTTGTTGTCCCATCTCCTCTTTCTCCTGGAATTACTCCCGGAGAGGTGTTTAGCGATTTTTTCAAATGGTGTACTCGCCATTTGGAAAAATCGCTAAACATTTTCTTCTCTTTCTGCTTCCTCTCTGTGTCTCCGTGTCTCCGGTGCGCCAAGAAAGCTTGGCAGAACTTACAAACTGAAAGGTGTTTGTCTCATGAAATGACCGTAGATGAGTAGTAGCATGGACGCGCGGGAAGGTGACTGATCGCGCGGAGCTCCGTGTCTGCGAACGAGTGAGCCATAACGCAAGTGAACTCTCGTCCAAGCCTCGATACACCAATTTCGTGTGGTCAAGATGTCGGAGATTCTGAAGCCAGTAGCCGCCCAACAAAGAACGGGAACGCGATGGGGGCACACGACGGGGTCAAGGGAGATAGCGCGCTCGGATAGTTCTGCACAGGAACTTGGGAGACCCGCCGCACAACATCGGCGGGAGTCGGACGAGGCCGGAGTAGTGAAGAAGCGGGTAACGACCGTGGAGCAAAGGGCCTCTGCATAAGAAGAGCTGAGTCAGGAACGTAAAGGGCTGATGGATGGAAACATCTAAGACAGAATATAGGGACGATTGGGTACCGACAGTAACGGAGCCCGGAATGCCCTTGAAACTCGTTACGTGGAGACAGACGCTAAGCGAGAAGGCAAAACAGGAAAAGAAGTACCGGTTTTACAGCCTGTACAGTTTGGTCATACATCCGGACACACTCAGGTGGGCGTGGAAACTGGTACGCCGGAATAAAGGCGCACCCGGTGTGGATCGAGTGACATTTGAACAGATTGAACAGCAGGAAGGCGGAGTTGGACGCTTTCTTGGCGAGCTGGAAAAAGGAGCTGAAGGAGAAGACCTACAGAGCCAAGCCTGTCCGTAGGGTGTACATTGAGAAAGAGAATGGAAAATTGCGGCCATTAGGCATCCCGACCATAAAAGACCGGGTTGTTCAAATGGCGGTCAAACTCATTATCGAGCCGATATTTGAGGCAGACTTCAACGACTGTTCGTATGGGTATCGGCCAGGGCGGTCGGCGCAGGACGCGATACGATCCATTCAAGGGCACCTGAAAGACGGGAAGAACGAAATCTATGACGCAGACCTCTCTGGTTACTTCGATTCAATTCCGCACGACAAGCTCATAGAGTGTCTGCGGATGAGGATCGTGGATGGGAGTGTGCTGCGGCTAATTCGACAGTGGCTGAGAGCACCGGTGGTGGACGCGACGGAGAAAGGGAAGCCCCCGAAAGTGACGCGGAATGACAAGGGAACCCCGCAAGGTGGCGTGATTTCGCCACTATTGGCCAATCTCTACCTGCATTGGTTTGAGGTGGTGCTGCTGAAGGAACTCAAACGAGGACACATAGCAGCCGGAATTGTCAGATACGCGGATGACTTTGTCATCCTTGCCCACACCCTTCCGGAAACGCTCAAAGCGTTTGTGGAGGAGAAGTTGGAAGGATGGATGGGACTGCGGATAAACAGGGAGAAAACGCGCTGTGTAAACCTCCGGGAGAAAGGGCAAAGGCTCGACTTTCTGGGGTACAGTCTAAGATATGACCGTGATCTACAAGGACGACCATGGAAGTATCTGAACGTCTTTCCTTCGCCTAAAGCGCTGAAGCGTGAACGGGCTAAGTTGCGAGACCTGACGGACAAGCGGAAATGTTTCTTCCCGATTCCGGAGCTGATAGAGAAGGTCAATCGTCAAATGCGAGGTTGGTCGAACTACTATTCATACGGATACCCGCGGCAGGCATTCAGAGGCATAAACCATTATGTCCGCGAGCGCCTGACTATACATCTGAATCGGCGAAGCCAACGGAAATACAAACTACCTGAAGGTCAGACCTATTATCAGCAACTGGACAACTTGGGATTGATTTACCTGTGAACGCCTCTTGCCGAAACCCAACTTCTTGTGGAAAGCCGGATGCGGGAAATCTGCATGTCCGGTTTGACGAGGGGGATGCCTGCGCAAGCAGGCATCTCTACTCTACTGGTAAATCTTTCCCGTTTTGCTGTGGGCCTGTGAATAAGCCCTACTGAAGTCACATCCGCCCCACAAACAAGAGTAATACCCCTGGTTTACTTACACTGCGGGATGGGCTCCACGACGATTTGCAAGAGGGGGTGGTGCCCACAAAACACCATTCTTGTAAGGCGTGCCCTGCATGAAAAATAGCACTCTGGCTGACATACAAAAGTAGAGCGAGATGGTATCAATCATCCTAGCCATGAATTCAATGGATGGGGAGTAAATCGAATGCAAGGGAAAAGTCATGAATCTCGATAAAAACTGGATAAATGCGATTCCAGCCGAATACAGTAATTACAAAAAGAATTCCGCCGACGAACACCATTGTCACAAAATTCACCGCCGGTGTTTTCGGCAGTGGAATAAAATAACCCTGCGCTTTCTTTCTCAAGTCGGGGATAGGTTCTACGGCAAACGGTACGGATTTCTCCGAAACTTTACTATCAGTGTGCTCAATACCGAGGATCTTCTTGAACGAAAATATAAGTGCTGGATGATTCTCAAGCGACATGACTATCCCTCGAAAATTGACTATGCGACGATATCGATTTGTTCTGACAAACATGGAGTGCCGAGCGGTTTTACCCTCAACGATAGTAGCGATAGAAAACCATTTGAGATTGCCCTGACCGAACAAGCCCTTGTGGATGGACTCACGAAAATATTTTCGTGAAATTCAGCCTCAGTGATCCCCGCCTAAGGAGTTATTATGAGATACGATCGATTTTTTCTTGCTCTCGTTATCGCCGGTTTGACTGCGGCCGGGACGAATGCCTCCAATTCCGTTGATCTCAATGGTCAGAACGAACGGAAGGCTTCTTCAACCCCTGTGGTGCAGGCACAGACCAATGTTGTGTGGGAGGGCGAGCAGGCGGTTCGATTCCGGTCCGAAACGGTGACATCCGAAGTAAGCCGGGTTCTCAACCATCCTCCAAGTCAAGTGGTATGGATCGATTTTCATGCCATTGAACGAGGTGCGCAGATTCCCTCAGAGCCGTCGGGCCAACTTGCTGTATTCCTGTTTGATGACCAAGGACGGATGATCGTACAGGACGGGAAGAGGCGGAAAGGGGATCAATGGGTGACGCTGACCAATGGGCTGTCGTTCGCGACAATGGGCACCTGGGTGCGCCTTTCAATAAAATTGGATTTTGATAGCCAGCGTTGGCTTATATGCATGAATGGGAAACAAGTCGCGGAGAATCTGGGGTTTGGCAGAACCTCCCGGGATTTTCATAAGTTTCTTGCGAAAGGGCTTATTGGTGGGTTAGATCGGTTTTGCATTGGTACGAACACCCCCTCCGGACTAATGCTTGATATTGATTCAAATCAAACCTGTCAGAATTCTTTTGTAACGGAGTGAATCAATGACACCTGATGCTCGTATCTATGCCGTTCTTTTCTCCATGCTCATGCTTTCGGGCGTGAGCCGTGCCGCGACCCTCGATGGCTCACTGACCGTCAGCAACACCCTGACCGCCGTTACCAACGCCGTCGTGTTCGGAAACGTCGGCATCGGGACGACGACGCCCGCCTACACGCTCGATGTGCTGGGCGACATCAACCTCACCGGCGGCTTTTTCCTCAATGGCCAGCCCTTCACCCCTCTCGCCAGCTTCACGGAGACTGATCCCGGCTTCACCGCCAGCACCGCGGCGGGCATCACGGCCAGCGATACCAACGCCTGGACTGCCAAGCTTGACGGCGCCGGCACGGCCAGCTATGTGCCCCAGTTTACCGCTGGCGGTACGCTCGTCAACTCCGCCCTTTTTAGCGACGCCTCCGGTAACGTCGGCATCGGGACAGCAACTCCTGCCTACACACTCGACGTGGCTGGTGCGATCAACGCCACGGGCATCACCATCGGTGGCATGCCGGTGGCGACCTCAACCGATACGTACTGGAGCGTATCCAGCGCTGGCGGCGGGGCGATCCAGTACAGCGGCGGCAATGTTGGCGTAGGCACCACCACGCCCGCCCCCAGCGCCGTGCTCGAGGTGACCGCCACGGACAGGGGCATGCTGATCCCTCGCATGACCAAGGGCCAGCGTGATGCCATCAGCAGTCCCGCCACGGGGCTGCTCGTCTATCAGACCGACAATACCCCCGGGTTCTACTTCCATGACGGGGCGCAGTGGAGTTCGATCAGCGCCGGTGCCGGCGCGGTCACCGTGGTTTCGGCCACGAGCCCGCTGTCCAGCAGTGGCGGCACCACGCCGACCTTGAGTCTGGCTGCGGCCAGCAGCAGCCAGAACGGGTATCTCGCCAGCATCGACTGGGCCACCTTCAACGCCAAGGCGCCGACCAATCGCACGATCAGCACCACGGCCCCGCTGACCGGCGGCGGCACTCTCAGCGGCAACCTGACGCTCGCCATACCTATGGCCACCGCTTCGGCGAATGGCTATCTCACCAGCGCAAACTGGACAACCTTCAATAACAAGGTTAGCAGCGGGGCGAATAGTACCATCACCAGCCTGACCGGTCTCACCACAGACCTCTCTGTAGCGCAGGGTGGTACCGGGGCATCGACCCTGACCGGCTATGTGAAAGGAAACGGCACATTGGCCCTGACCGCCTCGGCCACCATCCCCGGTTCTGACATCAGCGGCAATATCAGCGGCACGGCCAGCAAGGCGGTGAATCTGGTGGGCGGCAACAGCACGAATCTGCTCGGGGCCATCGGTTATCAGTCGAACACCGACACCACGACACTGCTGGCACCCAATACCACTACCATCAAAAAATTCCTCAGCATGACCGGCGCCGGCGTCAATGGCGCGGCTCCGGTCTGGGATACCGCGGCAGCCGCCGGCGCCAACAGCGATATCACGAGCCTGGGGGGCCTCACCACGGACATCACCGTGGCCCAGGGCGGCACCGGCGCCTCGACCCTCACCGCCAACAAGGTGCTTGTCGGCAACGGCGCCAGCACCCCGCTCCAACCGACGAACCTGCACTGGGACAACACCAATTCCCGACTCGGTGTGGGCGACACCACGCCCAGCTACGCCGTGGATGTGGCGGGTGACGTGAACGTCACCGGGAGCTTCTTGGTCAATGGATCGGCTGTGGTTGCGAATCCTGCCGGGGCAATCCTTCAGTTTGCCGGCGCGGCGGCCCCGACCGGCTACCTGCTCTGCCAAGGTCAGGCGGTCAACCTTTGAATGCTCTGTGTCTACTACCTCGAGCGAAGCGGGTGGTGAATCTTTTTCGAGATGTGGTTATCCACAGGCAGGCGGTTCGGCTGCGGGCACTTGCATGCGGGCCAGCAGTTCCGGGGTGGTCCGGACTCCGCATTTTTCCATGAGCCGGGCCTTGTAGGTGCCGATGGTCTTCTGGCTGACGCCCATGCACTCGGCAATTTCCCGGCTGCTCTTCCCTTGGCGTAACAATTCAAATACCTGGAGCTCCCGGTTGCTTAATTGATCGAGTTCGGAGGCGGAGTAGGCCTTTCCGCTCTTCTGCGTGGCGGTCTGGATCAGGTGGGAAGCCATGGTGTCACTGACGGCGATGTGCCCGTCCAGAATTTTCCGGATGGCCTCCAGCACCTTGGGGATGGGGGTATCTTTCATCAGATAGCCCTTGGCGCCTGATTGCAGGAGGCGGGGTGCGTACACCTCCTCGGCACAGACCGACACCACGAGAACCGGTGTGTGAATCCCTTCAGCCTCTAACTGCCGCAACAGGTCCCAGCCGTTGCCATCCGTCAAATTGAGATCCAACAGGACGATATCGGGTTGTAGCGATTGAGTCAGTTTCAGCGCCTGGCGCCAGGCTTCGGCCTCGCCGCACACCATCAGATCCGCCTGTGCTTCGATCGCGTCGCATAATCCCTTGCGGGTCAGTGGATGGTCGTCCACCACCAGAATTCTTTTTTTTGTCGCCGTATTCATATTTTTTTAAGTTTAGCACGGAAGCGCGGAGATACCGAGAAGAAACTGTGCAAGCTGGCACAGGGTCAAGACTTGTGGATGTTGATCAAGGGGACACTGATGACATTCTGGCAGACGGGACATTGGACTTTGGCCCCCCCCATGCGGATGGGCGTCGAAAGTTTTTGAAGGCAGTGCGGACATAGAAATTTCACGTCTTTAGTCATGGTGTTTCATCCGAATTCTGGAAAAATACCACAGACACGGAACCGTAAAAAAGGAAATACACGCAGGCTTACAAAGATAATTCCTGTAAGGCGTTTCTTACGCAAAAAAAGGCATCATGGCTGACATACAAACGAGGGCAAAGGTGGTATCAATAATCGGATGAGCGGGCAAAAACACTGGTCGAAAAGCCACTCCGGAAAAAGGGCGGTCTCAGGGTTGCTGATCGGATCCGGGTTATTGCTTTTGTTGTTGGCGCTTCCTCCTTCATTTTTATCACATGCCAGCTTTGTCTCCGGTTTGTGTTTAATCGCAATCGGAGGTATCAAATTTCTTATCCAGTCCCTGGTGATAAGTGAAAAACAGAAAAACATGGATGAGGAATAAGGGGATCATTTCCGCCTGAGCGCCTGCCATTAACGAACACTTCCGGATTACTGTTTTTGCAATACAGAAGAACGAGTTGACGAAGCCTTCGGTATATCTTATCGTCTGGATTCAAATTGCGGTCAAACACGTTTATCATGCTAAAAAAAATATCGGAAAAAGCAGCAGCGGATGCGGGCGTACAGGACGCCTAACGTCTTGATGAACTGAAGTCATCCTGCCGGGCCGCCCGCCTCGAATTCATGAGCGCCAGCTACGGCGACCGATCCGCCGCCCACGATGCCTACGTGAAGGCGAAGTCCGCTCTCGAAAAGGGCCTCGCGGGCAATGGGAAAGAATTGACGTGAGCCCGATAACTGGAAATTGGAGCGCGTATGGATAATATCAAGCAACATCAAAAAATCGGTGAATGGCTAAAGATGAAAAGGGAGCAGGCAGGGCTTTCGAAGGCGCAAATGGCCGCTTTGATAGAGCGGGATAAAGCCTTTGTCGGGCGATACGAGTCCGGGCAGAGGTTGGATTTTATCCAGTTCACGAATATTGCTTTAGCGCTTAAGGCAAAGCCCGCTGAAGTGATCGCCTTGTGCATCACGGACAGGGAAGGGGAATCGTGACGAATTACTGCTTTCTGCGGGGAATCGAGCGGGAATCGGCCGTTTTCTCCCGTTTCGGCCTTGACAATACGATCCCTGGCGAAGAGGTAATCTCTTCGAATATTTCCCGATAGACGGCTACCGCATCCCTCCGGAGGGCCCGGCATACCCAGTAAAATTCAACCACATCAAGTCGCCTCTTGCCGGTTTCAATCCGCCAGACAAAAGAATTCTCCCTGTCCAGTATTTTGGCGAGATCCCGTTGCGTCATGCCCGCAGCTTTGCGCATCTCAATAAGTTTCGCGAGAACTCTTTTATATTCAGAACTATGTATTGACACGGTCATACATCACCCCCAGTTCATAATCAATAGGCACTTTATATGTACCACTATCCGTGAGTTCAGGCAACCCTCCTGTTTCGCGGCCTGATTTGGTTCTTGCCGCCGGGGGCATATGCATTCATGATGCGTGCAAAGTTTGAAGGAATTATGAAGCATGTATGCAGGAGTGATATGCATCGAATGTTTCTGACGACGATTTGCAAATTCCTAAAGATACTCGGGCGCTTGCCCATGAACCGGCACTCTTTGCAACATAGACTCTTCGGGGTGATGGTCCTGCTCATTCTGACTTGCGCCGTTACCTATACGGTGATCTTGCTGACGGTCCGCAAGAATGCGATCATCGGGGCGGCTGACAGCAAGCTCTTCACGGCGGCCGAGTGTGCCCGCGCCAATTTCATGCGGCAATACTGCAACCACCTCCCCGGGAAGGACTGGCCCCAAATTGAGGGGTATTCCCGGATTGTGGCTGATAATGACGCGTTGTGTCGGAAATTGGGAATTCAATACATTTGGAGCGTGGTGTTGCAGGATGGGCAGGTTGAATTTACTTCCGCCACGCACTCGGATCTGAATAATCCCTCGTCTGATTGTGCGAAGTTTCTGGAAGCGCATACGGATCCCGCGTCATTTGCCCCGGCGCTCAGTTCGATGAAACCCGTTTATTCCACGTTCCATAATAAATGGGGTGAAGGACGTATGGTGCTGATTCCTGAACGGGATGAACTTGGACGCGTCCACATTTTCGGAGCCAGCATCCAGCTTGGCAAACTGGACGACATGGTGCGGCATACCCTTTTGGTGTCGAGTGCAATCAGTCTTGCGATTGTAATGCTGGCGATCAGCTTGAGCTGGCTCTTGGCGAGGTCCCTCGCCGCACCCATTGAACAATTCACCCGCGATGTCCACCGCATCACCGAGGGTGATCTGGAGACGGCATTAGTTCCCGCAGGGATATTTGAACTCCAGACCCTTGCGCGATCAATGGAATCGATGCGGCAGAAGCTTAACGACCAGATCAAGGCGTGTAACGAAAGCGAATCGAAAACCCGCGCGATTGTGGAGCAGATTCCCGCTATTGTCTATACCGAGGCAGTCGACGAAACCTTTACGACCCTTTACATCAGCCCCCAGATCGAGTCCATTCTAGGGCTGCAGGCAAGCCAATGCGTTGAGAGCCCGGACATCTGGCATACCCACCTGCATCCTGCTGATCGTGATCAGGTGATGCGGCAGGTCGCCGAGTGTCATCGATCCGGTGCGCCGCTTGATATCGAATACCGCATGCTTTCTAGCGATGGGCAGGTGGTGTGGTTCCATGATTCGGGCCGGATTATCCGCGACAACGACGGACGGGCCTTTGTTCTGCAGGGAGTGATGGTAGACATTACTGAACGGAAGCAGTTCGAAGAAGAGCGGGTCAAGCACGTGAAAGAACTGGCCCGTTTGGCAGAGCAAACCCAGGCGCTGGCCGCCGCCTTGGTTTGCTCGGAGGATAATGAGCGGAAACGACTGGCCCACATTTTGCATGATGACCTTCAGCAGTTGGTGATTGGGGCCAGGTTCTTCGTCGAAAGCGGATTATCCGCGGACCCGGGCACGCGGGGGTCCGCATTGGCGGATCTCAAGCGCGCATCGGAATTGCTGAAACAAGTACTGGCCGTTTCACGGTCTCTGACGAGTGACCTCAGTCCGGCCATTCTCCAGCAGGGACTTGTCAGTGGCTTGAAATGGTTGTGCCAGAAGAAGCTCGAAGATCACCGCCTTCAGGTCACCGTGGAGGCGCTGCCTGAGGCGGAGCCGTCATCCGAGACCGCCCGGGTGCTGGCCTTTCATGCCGTGCGTGAGCTGCTCCTGAATGTGGTCAAGCATTCAGGCGTCCTGACGGCCTGTGTGGCCCTGACTCGCCCGCATCCCGACTGGGTAGAGGTGACTGTCTCGGATGAAGGCGTCGGGTTTAATCCTGAAGCGGCGCTTAATACGGGCGATTCCAGAAACGCTTTTGGACTGCACAGCATTAAGCAGCGACTGATTCTCTCCGGCGGCGCTTTTGACGTGAAAAGTCAGCCGGGACAAGGAGCTGTTTTCACGCTTCGGATTCCAGACCAGCCTTGTTGCCCGCAAAACGCCTTCTGAGGGTGCTTTGTCGCTTTGAATTCAACCGCCCGCCCCGGCTTATCCCAGCACTTCACGCACCTTGCGGGCCAGGTCGTCGCGCGAAAAGGGTTTCTGGATAAAGTGCAGCCCTTCGTACGGCACTTTCTGGTTCAAGATCACATCGGCCGTGTAGCCGGACATGAATAGGACTTTCAGGTTCGGTCGGTTCGCCAGGAGTCGTTCGGACATTTCCCGCCCGTTCATACCGGGCATGATTACATCGGTGACCAATAGATGGATGTCGTCCTTGTGTTGAGCCGCCATGCCCAGAGCGGCTGCCGGCGTGTCCGCCACCAGAACCTTGTATCCGAGAGCTTCCAGAAACAACCCGCACGTCTCGCGAAGCGATTTTTCGTCCTCCACCAGGAGTACTGTCTCTCCGCGACTGCGGGGCACTTCCCCAGTGCTCGCGGTAGCCGTTTTCGGGCCATCCCCTGAGAAGCGCGGCAGGTAGATCCTGAAGGTTGTGCCTTTGCCCGGTTCGCTATCGACATAGATGAACCCATCGTTCTGTTTGACGATGCCGTATACCGTAGCCAATCCAAGACCGGTCCCCTTGTCGACGTCCTTGGTGGTGAAGAACGGCTCGAAGATGTTTGCGAGGACGGCCTTATCCATCCCGCAGCCATCGTCGCTAACCGTCAGCAGCACATACGCGCCGGGAACAAACCCGGCATGATTGACGCAGAAGTCTTGATCGATCGTGACATTGACGGTCGCGAGGGTGATTTTACCGACTCCGGCGATGGCGTCCCGGGCGTTGACGCACAGGTTCGCCAGGATCTGGTCAATCTGAGAGGGGTCAAGCTTAACCGGCCACAACCCCGCGCCCGGCATCAAGACCAGGTTGATATCCTCGCCGATCAGGCGGCACAGCAGTTTGAGCATGCCTGCCATGGCGTTGTTCAGGTCCAGGACCTTGGGCGCAATGGTCTGCTTGCGGGCGAAGGCCAGCAATTGCCGGGTGAGATCGGCCGAGCGCTGTGAAGTTGAGACGATCGCGTTCAGGTAGCCGCGGACGGGGTGATCCCCGGGAAGAGTGTCCAGGCACAGTTGGGCGTATCCCATGGTACACATGAGCAGGTTGTTGAAGTCGTGCGCCACGCCCCCGGCCAGGCGGCCCACTGATTCCATCTTCTGGGCCTGATTCAACTGATCCTGGAGTTTGACCTGCAACTCTTCCGCCTGCTTGCGCTCAGTGATATCGCGGCTGATGCCGAGCACGCCGATGAGTTCTCCGTTCTGGCCCCAATAGTGCGTCTTGAGGGTGTCCAGCAATGCTTTCCGGCCATCGGGATAGGTGACCCATTCCTCGTTGTGCCGGGGCTTGTGCTCCGCCAGCATCTGATGGTCATTTTCCCGGAACGAATCGGCAACCTGCTTGTCGAAAATATCGTAGTCGGTTTTTCCGACAATCTCGTTCTTTGGCCGCCCCACGAACTCGGCGAAGGCGGGGTTGCAGCCCAGGTAAACCCCCTCGGTATTCTTGAAAAAGACCATGTCAGGATCTGAATCCAGCATGGAATTAATCAGGGCCGCCTGCCGTTTGAGATCTTCCTCTGCCCGCTTGCGCTCGGTGATATCCTGAACTGTCCCGATCAGGCTGATCGCTTTGCCCTTGTCGTCATAGGTGATTTGTCCGAGACCATGCATCCAGCGCTCGGCCCCATCGCTTGGCCGAATGATCTTGTATTCGGCGTCAAACGGTTTCTTGTTGTTGATCGAGTCCAAAAGCGCCTCGCGCATCGCTTGCATGAAATCCGGATGCATGAACTTCACCCAGCCTTCATTGGTGTGCGGGTAGGCTTTGGTGATTCCGAAGATTTCATCAAGGACGCTTGTGCCCTCAAACGTTCCCGCTTCAAGCGTATTGATGTAGCTTCCGATCCGGGCGGCCTTCTGCGATTCACGCAGCAGCCGCTCGTTCTTCAGGAGTACTTGCTGCGCTCTATGAAGGTCCGTGACGTCGCTGACAATGGAGAAAAGCAAGGTCTGCTCATTGACGTGGATCGGCGTCGAGCGAACTTCGACAGTCCGGATGTCGCCACTGGCCAGACGGTGCATAAAGATGAAGAAATCGCGTTCCTGCTGCACAGCGCGGGCCATCTCCGCCGCGATTTCCGATGGCGTCAATGTATTGATCTGGTCAAGGCGCATGGCCCGCAGTTGCTCGACGCGGTAGCCATAGAAGCTGGCCGCGGCGGGGTTGGCGTCGACGATGGCGCCGGAATCCGGCTCGATCAGCAACAGGACTGCCGCGTTGTTCTCGAACATCTGGCGAAAGCGCTGTTCACTCTTGCGCAGGGCGACCTCGGAACTCTTCAGCAATGTTTCGCCTTGTTCCTTCTCATTCATTTCGGCTTTGATCAGGTACAGTGTACGCGCCAGCATGAAAACCAATGCAACCCCGAGGACGATAAACCCCAACCGTGTGCGCCCTAGCTTGAGCTTGGCATCATCAACCGTAGCGAGCGTCCGCTGATCTACCAGATCGATAAATTCACCGATCTGTTGCATGATGTCGCGCTTGGCTTGGTGATAGTCAGCGCCATAAAGCCTCTGTCGCGCCGTATTGCGATTAGCGTCTGTTGGCGGTGTCGTGGATTCGGCGAGTGCCATGGCCTTGAGTTCGGTGCCGGTGAGCCAATCTGAAGCGGCCTTGGCGGACTGGAGGTGCTTGAATTCCTCGGCAGTAAATCCGGCCTGCCGCATCAATTCCAGCATTGAAATCGCTTGCCCAAACGAACGCGGCCGAGCCCCATCGGCGAGAACCAAATCCCAATAGACATTTTTGTAGTTGATTGGACGCGGCGATTGGCCATCACGTATCGCCAGAATTTCCAGATAACGCTGTTTGTATATTGGATCCCCTGTAGCAACGTAGGTACGCACCATCCGGGTCAAATCATCTGATGACTGCCTCAGTTCATCACTAAGTTCAAAGGAGGTAATCCGCTGTTCGTTCGTTCGATTAACACGCTTTTCGGCAGTGAGATAGACCCCGAACGCAACTATGAAAAGCATGCAAATGGCTGCAGTTAACCAAGTGCTGACAGCGGATTTTGAGGATTTTCTCAACATATATATGGAACGGGTAAGAAATCGCTTTTCCTCTAGAGGCAGATCTTCGACATAGGCGGGAGCATGTGAAAATCCAGCGCGAAGGTCAAACCCCCTTTTCGAAGCGCTAAAGGGGCATCATCAATACCCTGATGGAGAATCAGGATCTTGCTGATTGCGGGGAATGCAAATCAGTTTTAAGATAATGCCAGTCAACGGAAGGTGGTGGGTCTCCCCCGATACCGAACCCCCCTTTGGTAGATGATTTAAGCTGTTGCCGCAAGTTATGGCTTCGCATCCTCACCACTTCCCGTTGACTTTTTGTTCACAAGTAATACGAAAGTTTTGGACATAATGATAATAGCTGGCGGATGTCTGTTTGCGATCGGCACGTTCCTGACGTTATTTCCCGTAATCAGTAAGGGTGTCGGTCCCGGTCTGTTGTTAATAGGCGGATTGACAAGCATGGCCGATGTGTTTTTGAGATAGTTCCCAAGTTTCAAATGCGGGCAGGATTTGTTCCAAATGGCGATTGAATACAAGATGGAGCAGTTCGGGAATCACCTACGGGTTGTGGGAACGGGCAATATAACCCTGGGTGAATTGATAGGGTTGGGGAAATTGATAGGGTTAGTCAGAAATGTCGCAAAAGTCCCCTGCGGCCAACCTGAGCCCACGGTCCTCATTGACCTGAGAGAGGCAGCCTTTGCCCCCCATGACAGTTCTGAGGTCAGCCGTATTGCTATGGCGGCTGAGGTTCACCTTTCCATGTTCGAGAATCGCCATGCCATTGTCGTTAATGAAGCCACCTATCGGGCCGCTGAGATGATATCCGCTTATGTCAGGTCGAAAGCAAATGTTGAAATGAAGGTTTTCGTGGACATCAATGCTGCTGAATCTTTCTGTAAAGCGTCCGTCAGGGAGCAACCCATTGGTCTCGATCCTGTCCCTGCTTCGATCCTGTCCCTGCTTAAAAAAGAACTGATATGATTTGCTCGGAAACCCATCTTCTTTCATTGGCGATATTATGCGTACTGGCCGCAATTATATCGTGGTGGCTTTTCCTTGAGCGACTTAGAATTCGTCATTCTTCCCTTTATGACGACATGGGGCGACCGACTTTATCCGATGGCCATTTGCACTCAACTATTGCCGTGTGGAAATTCCAGCTATCGATGGGCTTCTTGTCACTTCGGGATACGATTTTGACGGTCCTATCCTTTGTGTGTCTGTTTTTTGTGGCAGTTATAATAATCCTTCCAGTCCCTGTATTGATAATTCTTGTCAGTAAATGAGGGAATGCCCAATTGCTCCACGACTGCCCGCCAATATGAAACTTGCTATCGTGAAACAATAAGATCAAAATCAGGTAGTTAAAACTGCTTATTTTAGAGATGGGTGAAAATGGTGTTAATTGCGTGGCAGATCGGGCTTTAAGATGAGTGAACTTGAAAACCTGAATTTCAGAAATCAAGCTGCTGCCAAGGTACTTGCCGATGCCAAGGAAGCCGCCGCCAAGGTCCTTGCCTCCGCCAAGGAGGCCGCCGCCAAAGTTCTTGCCGAAGCCAAGGACGCCGCCGTCAAGGTGTTGGCCAACGTCCCCAATGACCAAGCGCAGGCTGATCCTCAAGAATCCGCGGTCAGAGCTACTGAATTAGTACTCGCGGCCGCTACTAAAGCTTCTGATATAGTACTCGCCGCCGCTGACAAAGCAGCCGAAGCGCTGAGGCGGACTGAAAAGAGTCGCTATGAGATCAACGAGCGAAATACCGCAATCATCCAGACCGCTATGGATGGCTTCTTCGTTATAGATCTGCGGGGACATCTCCTGGAAGTAAATGAGACATTCTGCCTGATGACTGGATACAGCCAACAGGAACTGCTGACCATGAGCATTCCCGATCTGGATTCAATCGAAACAGCCGAGGACGCCGCCGTTCACATCCGGAAAATCACAATGCAGGGGTCGGACCGTTTCGAGACCCGGCAACGATGTAAGGACGGAACCAGTATTGATGTTGAAGTCAGTGCGCAGTATCGGGACATTGCAGGGGGGCTGGTGGTGGTATTTGCCCGGGACATCACGAAAACCAAGGTGATGGTAGGCGAATTGAAAGCTAGCGAAGCGTGGCTAAGAGATATGATGGCCAACATGACGGATTGGGCGTGGGAGGTGGATGCCAATGGCCTCTATACCTATATCGCGCCAAAGGGCGTTGAAGTGCTTGGAGTGACCTGTGAAACTGTTATCGGGAAATCCCCGTTTGACTTTATGCCGCCCCGTGAGGCCAAAAGAGTGGCAACTATATTTGCCGAGATAGTGGCGAAGAAGGCACCCATAAAGGATTTGGAAAATTGGTGTATCGGGCAGGATAACGAGAGCGTGTGCCTGCTCACCAATGGGGTCCCGCTCCTTGATGAAGCCGGGAATCTCAAAGGTTACCGTGGCGTGGACAAGAACATCACTGAGCGCAAAAAAGCCGAGCAATTCCTGCGTGAGAGCGAAGAACTGCTGAGGGAGGCACAGGATATTGCGAATTTGGGAAGTTATGAGCTGAATATCGCCACTGGAGTATGGAGATGTTCCGAAGGCATGGATCGGGTTTTCGGGATTGACCCGACATACGAGCGGTCTGTAGCGGGATGGGGCAATATCATTCATCCTGATGAACGTGCCATGATGCTGGACTACTTCAATATCGAGGTCATCGGCCATAAACAGAGGTTCGACAAGGAATATCGTATTGTCAGACAGAATGACCAGGCGATACGCTGGGTGCATGGAATGGGGAAACTGGGATTAGATGCCCGCGGATCAATTCTGACCATGAAGGGCACCATCCAGGACATAACAGAACGTAAGCTGACAGAAGTGAAACATGAAGAACTCGAATCCCAGCTTCGCCAGGCCCATAAAATGGAAGCTGTGGGGCAGTTGGCTGGGGGGGTGGCCCATGATTTCAATAACATGTTGGGTGTGATTCTCGGTCATGCTGAATTGGCTATGGAGCAAATCGATTCATCATTTTCGATCTATAAAGACTTGACGGAAATTGTCAAGGCGGCGCAGCGATCTGCCGACCTTACCCGCCAACTGCTGACCTTTGCCCGTAAGCAGGTCATCGCTCCAAAAGTAATAGACGTTAATATGATTCTGGCGGGTGCCGCCAAGATGTTGCAGCGGCTTACAGGGGAGAATGTCAGCTATATTTTAAACCCCGCTGCTAATTTGTGGAAAATCAAGATGGACCCGTCCCAACTTGAACACGTTCTGGCAAACCTGTGCGTCAATGCAAGAGATGCCATTACGGATATCGGCAATATTGTCATTGAGACGGGAAATTGCACCTTTGACAAAGAGTACTGCGCTGACCATCCGCTTTTTGTGCCGGGAGCGTTTGTGCGGATCGCCGTTAGTGATAACGGATGTGGTATGGATCAAGAAACGCTTTCCCGAATCTTTGAGCCATTTTATACGACCAAAGGAGTCGGCAAAGGTACTGGACTTGGGTTGGCTATGGTATATGGCGCCGTACAGCAGAGTAATGGGTTCATTAATGTCGTGAGCAAGCTTGGACAAGGCGCCACCTTTGAACTCTATCTGCCGCGCCATACTGGTGAAGACGGACAGGAAAATGCGCAATGTGCGGTGAAACGGTCCCTTTCCAGTGCAAAGACCATCCTGTTAGTTGAGGATGAGCCGGGAATGTTGAATTTGCTCAAGATCATGCTCGAACAGCAGGGGCATCTTGTCTTTGCCGCAGATACCCCAAGGAAAGCCATACTCACAGCTAAGGACTATTCGGGCTTGATAGACCTGATCATAACCGATGTTGTTATGCCTGAAATGAATGGCGTAGAACTGGTTAAGCAACTGCTATCGCTCTATCCCCGGCTCAAGTACCTTTTTATGTCAGGTTATACCGCTAACATGATTGTCCAGCATGGTGTATTGGAGGACGGGATCCATCTGCTCCAAAAACCATTCTCCAAGGAAAAACTTATCGCCAAAATGAAAGAAGTTTTCGAAAGTAAATAGGGGCGAGTGACATGTCTCGGAGTGCTGCCGGCGTGTTCCTCAGGAAAGCGAGAAATTCCCTTAATTCTTCATTTGTTTAGTAGAAGGGCTAGTTATCATGACATCGTTGAAGGCGGAGTTTTCCGAGCGCGCGAGTCGCTTTGCCCAACTCGCGGATCATAGCCGGACTTTCGTCTGGGAGGTTGATGCGGACGGGCTCTATACCTATGCCAGCCACATGGCCGAAAACGTTCTGGGCTACCTGCCCCGCGAACTGGTCGGCCGGATGCACTTTTACGACCTGCATCCCGAAAATGGACGGCAGGCATTCAAGAAAGCGGCCTTCCGGATTTTCGAGGCCAAGGAGTTGTTCAATAATGTGGAAAATCCGATGCTGGCCAAGGACGGGCGGGTGGTCTGGTTTTCCACCAACGGCATCCCCCTGCTGGATGACGACGGCGCGCTGCGCGGGTATTGCGGCTCCGATCGCGACATCACCGCGCAGCACCTGGCGCAGGAAGCGCTCAAGCGGCAGTCTGCCCTGATTAATTCCCTCCTGGATTCAGATCCTGACATCGTTTTTTTCAAGAATACCGAGGGGGTTTACCTGGGCTGCAATCCCGCCTTCGTCGAGTTCGTGGGGCGGACAAAGAACGAGATTGTCGGGAAGACCGACTACGATCTCTTTGACAAGCAGGTTGCCGATTCGTTCCGGGAAAATGACCTTCAGATGTTGGCGGAGCGCAAGCCCCGGCACAATGAGGAATGGGTCACCTATCCCGATGGCCGGAAAGCATTGCTGGACACCCTCAAGACGCACTATTGGGGCCAGAACGGAGAACTCATCGGCGTGCTCGGCATCAGCCGCGATATCACTGAGCGCAAGCAGGCGGAAAAAGAGCGGGCACAGATGCAGGCGCAACTCATCCAGGCGCAGAAGTTGGAGTCCATCGGCACGCTCGCCGCCGGGGTGGCGCACGAGATCAACAATCCGATCATGGGCATCATGGGCTATGCGCAACTGATTCTGGATAAACTTGGTCCTGATAGCCCGGTTGCGGACTATGCAACTGAGATCAACAGGGAGACCGAACGCATCGCCACGATCGTGAAGAATCTCCTCTCCTTCGCCTGCCTGGACACAAAGAGCAGCAGTTCGGCGAGCCTCCCTGAGATCGTCGAAACCACCCTGTCGCTGATTCGGGCCGTCCTGCGCCACGACCAGATCACGCTGGAGGTGGATGTGCCCCCCGACCTGCCCGAGATCCGGTGCCGCCCCCGGCAGATTCAGCAGGTCATCATGAACCTGTTGACCAACGCGCGCGACGCGCTGAACCAGAAGTATCCGGGGCATGATGCGAACAAGTTGATCACCATCAGCGCCAGGGAAGTGACAAGGGCCGGTGGACAAGGGCGAGAAACGGCTTCCCCTCGAGAGCGCTGGCTGCGCCTCACCTTTGAAGACCACGGGCCGGGTATCCCGAAGGAGCTGCGCGCCCGCATCTTCGAGCCGTTCTTTACGACAAAACCACGCGACAAAGGCACGGGACTGGGGCTTTCCGTCAGCTACGGCATCGTCAAAGACCACGGCGGCCTGTTGAGCGTCAAGAGCGAGGTGGGGCAGTGGACCCGGGTTCATATGGAACTGCCGGTAGCGCCGGAACCGACGGACATGATCAGAAACGAGGTCGCTAAAGCAATATGAACAGCCAGACTCCCTCCTCAAGCGGTGAACGTCCAGTCTCGCACTTTGCCCATGTCCTGGTGGTGGATGACGAGAAGAGCATTCGCAACAGTTTGCATGAGTTCCTGGTGGCCGATGGCTACAAGGTCGAAGTGGCCGCCAACGCGCAGGAGGCGCTGAGGCTTCTCGGAGACCACGACTTCGATGTTGTCGTCAGCGATATTGTTCTGCCGGGGATCAGCGGCATCGAACTCCTTCAGGCCATTCGCGCCACGGCCCCCTGTGTCCAGGTCATCATGATGACAGGAGTCCCCACCATCGCGACAGCCGCGGAAGCGTTACGTTCCAGCGCCTTTGACTACCTCGTCAAGCCTGTCGGCAAGGGCGCAGTCCTTCGCGCCGTCGGCAATGCGGCCAAGGTCAAGGCGTTGGACGAGGGACGTCAGCGCGAGCAGGAGGCCAAGGAACGGTATCAGAAGGAACTGCAGGAAGTTGTGATTCGCCTGACTGCGGCCAATGAACAGCTCAGCCAAGCCGCCGCCTTTCGCGAGGAGGTCGAGAACATCGTGCGCCACGACCTCAAGTCGCCCCTGAGCATCATCATTGGTGCGCCGGAACTGATCAGAATGACGTCCGGTAAACTGACGGAGGAGCAGAGCGGATGGCTCGAGAACATTGAGAGTGCGGGGCGCCGGATGTTGGATATGATCAACCGGTCTCTTGACCTTTTCAAGATTGAACAGGGAATGTACCACCTTCACCTGGAGCCGGTTGACCTCCTGCGCATTGCGCAAGAGGTCATTAGTCACAATACGACGCTCATGAGTGCCAAGGACCTTGCCGTTGACGTTATGGTGGATGATCATTTCTACGCAAAGACCGATGTGTTTGTGGTGCAGGGTGAGCCTTTGTTGTGCTACTCCATGCTCGGAAACCTCCTGAAGAACGCTCTGGAGGCTTCGCCAGCCGGCGAGTCGGTGACTTTTCAATTCAAAAACAGTGAGCCGATGGAGGTGAGTCTGCGAAACCGGGGATCCGTGCCGGAAAGCATCAGGGATCGCTTCTTCCAGAAGTTTTCGACTGCAGGGAAGACGCACGGCACTGGCCTTGGCACCTATTCTGCCGGGCTGATCGCCGGGTTGCTGGGCGCCCGAATTAGCGTGGATACCTCGGTTCCGGATTTCACAAACGTCGGCATATGTTTTCCCAGGCATCCCGGTGCGGACAGTCAGGAGCGTGGCGCATGACCTCGCCTCACCAGGTCTCATCCCGGTGCTTATCCGTTTCGGTCTTTGACGACGAAGCCTGCTTTTGTGATTTGATCAAGGGCTTTCTGAGTGCAGCAGGGTGTTCGGTGCAGTGTTTCACAGATGCCAAAAAGGGTCTGGCCTCGTTCCAGGATAAGCCAACGGATATTGTCATCACCGATATTAACATGCCGGGGGGCCTTGATGGGTTAGCCCTCCTTAAGGTGCTCAAGGAACAGAGCCCGCTGATCGAGGTCATTCTGATGACCGGCAGTGCGGGCAAGAATGTGGCGATACAGGCCCTGCGGTTAGGGGCCTTTGATTTTCTCGAAAAACCGATCACCCGGGAAGACCTGGTGGCGACGGTGAAACGGACTGTTCGCTACCGGGCCATTGCCCAGGAGTCGGAAGGCTTGGTTGAACGGCTATCACTCATGACGCGGCAGGAGTCAGAGCGATGGGGCATTGAGGCGTTCGTGGGCAAGTCGGCGGCCATCCGGAAAACACTGCTCGATATCCGCCTGCTGCAGCGGAAGCCCAATACCTCAGTCCTGATCACCGGCGAGAGTGGCACCGGCAAAGAGTTGGTCGCGCGCGCAATCCATTACGGAAGTGACCGTTCCCTTCAGCCTTTTGTGGCGGTGAACTGTGCCGCTGTTCCCCCGGAACTCGCCGATTCCATGCTTTTCGGGCATGTTCGCGGGGCCTTTACCGGAGCGGCGGCGGATCGCAAGGGCTGTTTCGAGACGGCGGACAGAGGGACCGTCTTCCTGGATGAGATTGGCGACATGCCCTTGCTCATCCAGGCAAAATTGCTGCGTGTTCTTGAGGATAAAGTCGTCGTACCGGTTGGCGCGACCCAGGGCTTGAAAATAAATGTACGCATCGTGTCGGCCACCAACGCGTCCTTGGAATCCAAAATAGCGACCGGAGCCTTTCGGTCAGATCTCTTCTACCGACTGGGCACTTTTCCATTTATTCTGTCCCCGTTACGCGAACACGCTGAAGATATCCCGTTACTGGCCCGTCATTTTGCCCTGAAACTCTCCTCGGAAATGGGATTGCCTTGCCCCGATTTCAAGCAGGAGACGTTGAACCTCCTGGAGAAACAGTTTTTTCCCGGGAATGTGCGTGAATTGAAAAACAGGATTGAAAGGGCGCTGATTGAATGTGCCGGAAAAAGCATTACTCCTGAACACCTTCATTTCCAGGAAAAGCCTCTTGCCGGGGAATCCAAGCGTGCGGAGGACGGCGCGACGGCATCCGGCTCCGGTGAAATTCCCGTAAATTTGCGTGCGGCTGAGCGGCTACTGGCCCGGCGGGTCCTTACGAAAACCAACGGAAATGTTTCAGCGGCTGCGCAACAGATGGGCATCAGCCGCGCCAAATTCTACCGTCTGACGTTACTCACCCCGTAGGGGAGGCCACGAACCGAAGAATGTTTCAATGTATTGCCTCAGCATGTCGATGCTCGCGGGTTTGCACAGGAACCGCTCTCCCTGTTCCGACAAACGAGCCGCCTCTTCCGTGCTCAACATGGAGGTGAAATAGATGATGGGAATCCTGCAGATGTCCTCCTGCTCTCTCAGCTGTTGCGTCACGGCGACTCCATCCATGCCCGGCATGACCAAATCAAGCAGTATCAGATCGGGCATGAAGGCGCGCACGGCCAGCAGTGAGTGGCTTGAGATATTTTCCACCCTTGTCTCATATCCGACCATCCCGAGACCATAACTCACGATATTTGAGAGAATCACATCGTTATCAATCAACAGTATTTTTCTCTTTGGCGTCTTCATATTGATTGTCCTGTCATGATCATTTCAGTGAAAGGGCAAGCATCTGTTTTGCTTGAAGGTCATTATTAAGGGCCAACACCGAAGGGTGAGCTTGGGGTGTGCTACTCAAGGAGACAACCGGATGAGCGGGATGACCGATGCTTGCCACCAGGCCGGATGCAGGGAGTTGACGGGTGGGCCGTGGCCTTGCAAGCCGCTCCGCGCGGGCTTTGTTCAGGGCGAGCGTCATGGGTTCGTTCTCGCTGCGGGCGGCTAGTTGAAGGGGTGAGTAATTCATGGCGTTGGGCGCATCCACCTCGGCGCCACCCGCGACCAGCAACGCCGCTAGTTCAGCGTGGTCTTTGTTGACCGCGTGATGCAGAGGCGTCCACAGACGATTGTCCCGCGCCATGATATCGGCGCCATGGGTCAGCAGGAATTTCACGATCTCGACCTGACCCGCCTCTGCCGCGTAGTGCAGGGCGGATTTCCCGTAGCCGTCATGTGCGGAAACCAACGTCGCGTTCGACCCCACAAGCGAGGTCAGCGACTGTAAATCGCCTGCCTCGGCAAGAGTCCAGAGTTGCTCGGCACCGTTCGCGCGGACCGGCAGGGGATTCGATAGAATGAGGCAGGCTACGGCGATGAGGGCGGTGACGGGGTTCTGGTGTTTCAGGTGTAGTGTAGTATTCACAATCATATTCCTTGTTTTTACGTTGGATAGGATTAGCGTCTCGCAAGTCCGGCCGTCGTTCCTATAGTGAGGTGCCCCGGTTCGGGGCGGTAATGGCGAGCATCGGCGTTTGTGCTTGATGGAGCCTGTCACCCATGGCGGCAACAAGGTGATCCACGATGTCCCGCTTTCCGCTGTCAACGGCCAGGTTATAAGGAGTGAGTTCACGGCTGGTTTTCGAATATACGTCCGCCCCGCGCTTGATCAGGGCGAGAACCATGGTCTTGTCCTTTTTAAACACCGCCAGGTGGAGTGGAGTCCACCGCATGGTGTTTTGAGCATCCACTGTCGCTCCGTGCACGATCAGCAACTCCATCACCTCGGCTTGTTTGTTGTCCACGGCGTGATGCAACGCCGTCCAGCCACGGTTGTCGCGTGCCATAATATCGGCGCCATTCGCGAGCAGGAATTTAACAGTATCGAGTTGTCCCGCCTCAGCCGCATAATGCAGGGGGAGCATTCCATAGCGGTCTTGGGCGGCGACCATCTTGGCGTCCAATTTCACTAACGCGGCCAGTGTCTTCAGATCGCCGTAAATAGCGGCCGTCCATATTTGTTCGTTGTCGCTGTTTGCGTGTCCCGTCAAGGGGCACAACAGGATGAGACAGGCTGAAGCGATGATGGCGGTTCCGTAATTCGAGTTCTTCTGCAGTGGGGTCGTTTTCATAGTCTATTTCCTTCTTTTTGTTTTTACATCAGCGAAAGGGGAATGAATTCGAGCGATTTGTGATTAAATCCCTTAATGGTGGATAATGCTTTCAGCGTTTCATCCAGTGACTTGAACTCGCCGTAGAGGCCATTGCTCGACATCCATATCTTCCCCTCCCATACCCCCATCGTGACGGCGTGCCCGTAGTGCTCTCCGATTGGGCGAACTACCGATACCCAGCACACGATCCCCTTGGCTTCGCACAGGTCGGCAACACAATAAGCAAATGCCTTGCAGTCACCGTAGCCTCGATCCCAGGTTTCCCGGCCATCTTCCCATGTCAACACCGGTGTGGCTCGGTACGTGACATGACGTCTGACCTGCCAACTGATATCCGAGGGTGACGTGGTTGCTATAACCGCTGATTCCCAGGATAAATTGCCAAAAGTTCTGGCAAACCAGCCCACGGAACTTGCGCCCGCCCGCCCGGATTCGATGTTTCCGGCGTGTGACGTTCTTATGGTCAGCAACCCGACAAGGGTAATCATGGTAACGATGTGAGTGGTCTTCATGAGCTGTTGTACCTAGCAGGGTGTATGCCAACATTTTCAGTCGTGATGTAACATGTTGATAGGAAGCCAGTTCGGGAATGTGAGTGTAAAATGATGGATCGGCGATCTGTATTGTTTTGATCCAAAGTGAACAGACTGTGCCTGATTCCGATGCAACCGTAGTTTTGAAGAACTACTTCCGCCCAGGCCGTGAGGACTTTCGGAAGGCAATTGTGAGTGCCATGCCGAAGATGCTGAAAAGCCAGCACTTTGGTGATGGGCGTATCTTTCATCAGATAGCCCTTCGATTGTTGGCCTCAATTTGAACGCGAACTAAATTTAGTAGCAATATCTCCCTCTCCCCATGGCCAGCCTCATCCCTACTCCAATTGAGGTATTTACCGCGCTTGCCATTGATTCCAGACAAGAGTTAGTTTATCGACTTAGTAGGCAATATGAGGAGCTTTTCTTGAAATCAAGGTTTATAGGGGGCATCGTGTTCTCATTTGGAAACCGTCTGGAGCGGATTGGCTATTGCGGCGGTTGAGACTAACGTTTCAGGCACGAAAGGTGCGTGGGCGCAGATCACAAACAGGGTCGAGGGCGCGGACATGTCTCATGACTTGCGCTGGATGTATGCCCAGAACGGGTCGTTGGCCAGCAGAGCCGATGCAGGCTGGGTGGATGATATCATCTGTATTGGCGATATTCCGGATCCGGACATTATGCCGGATATTGATGCGATCATCCTTACCAGCGGAAGTGTTTCCATCAGTTTTCTTGGTGAGGCTATTGGCCAACGGGCCGGTTCCTACCGCATGTTAGGTGGTGCCCATTGAAGTCCGCGCTCCTCCTCCTGGTCCTGGCGCTTGGGTTTGTGGGTACAGTCTGGTCACAAGCGTATTCCATCGACTGGCATAAAATCGCCGGGGGCGGCGGCACCAGCACCGGCGGCGTCTTTTCCGTGAGCGGCACAATCGGCCAGCATGATGCCAGCGGCGCGCTGACCAATGCTCCCTATTCCGTCACCGGCGGCTTCTGGGCGCTGCCTATCGCCGTGCAAATTGCGGATGGGCCAACTCTGAGCATTATGCCAGACGTCGCAGGTTTTGCCACACTTTCATGGACTCCCGACACGTCTGGATTCGTACTACAGGAGAATGTCAATCTCGGCACAACCAACTGGATCAATTCACCCAGTGCAGCCACCAATCCCGTTACCCTTCCGGCAAATGTGCCGATAAGATTCTACCGGCTGAATAAACCTTAAACGCCACCAACCAACAATCACCAATCAACAAAATGAAAAATATAAAAAACAAATACGGCACAATCCTCCTTGCGCTGCTCGCCGTCATGGCGGGCGCGCTCCACCTCCAGGCCCAAGGCACGGCGTTCACATATCAGGGGCGGCTGAACAATGCCAGCGGCCCGGCCTCGGGAATTTACGATCTGCGCTTTGGGCTTTACGACGCCGCCAGCGCCGGGGGGCAGCAAGGCTATCTCCTGACCAACAGCCCCACGGCGGTGAGCAACGGACTGTTCACGGTGACACTGGATTTCGGCACCCAGTTCCCCGGCGCGAACCGCTGGTTGGAAATAGCGGTGCGGACGAATGGCAGCGGCGGTTTTTCCACGCTGAGCCCGCGGCAACCGATCACGCCGACGCCCTACGCCATTTACGCCGGCGGCGTGAGCGCGGCCAGTATCAGTGGCACGATCCCGCCGGCGAATATCGGCGCGGGCACGATCTCCGGCAATATGCTGGCCGATGGCGCGGTGACGGCGGTGAAGATCGCCAGCAACGCGGTGACCAGCGCACAAATCGCGGCAGGCACCGTCGGGCAAACGCAACTGGCTCGAAAATACGTCGCCGGCCGGATCGCCGTGGACGCCCAGAGCGGCGTGGACTTTGGTGACCCGCTGACGATTGTTACTCCCTTCGGCTGCAATTTCGGCGTGCCGCCGGTGCTCAGTTATGACCTCGAACGCACGAACGAGACGACGCTCATCAGCCCGGATTCGATCAGCCTGCTCGGGAAGACGGCCACGGACTTTACGCTGAAGATCGGCAGCCTGCCCGCCAACAGTGCGGTGGTTTATGACAAGTTCTCCTCCCCGGCGACGCTCGTGGATCAGCGCAATGATTTCGGGCAATACAACGCC
Organism: bacterium; assembly: GCA_037128595.1. Classification (NCBI taxonomy): domain Bacteria; species bacterium. Next base: position 2,649 of record JBAXWB010000044.1, on the reverse strand, counting down.
ATGGCCACCGTTGCCGGCAATCCGGCCATCAGCTTTTTTGACGCGGTGAACAATCGTCTCTATTTCGTGCGGGCCTTGGACAATACGGGCAATACCTGGTCGGCACCCGTGGCGGTGAATGCGCCCGGCGCGGGTGGTTCCTGGACTTCCCTGCTGGTGGTGAACGGCAATCCCGCCATCGGTTATCGGGATGATGCGACCAAAACGATTCGTTATGTGCGCGCGACCGACAGCGTTGGCAGTTCGTGGGGCGCGCCGATGACCGTGGTCGCGTCTGACGCCGGCCCCCACACGACCCTGACGCTGGTGAACGGCAACCCCGGGATTGGTTTCACTACGGACGCTGCGGGGACATTGAAGTATGTCCGTGCCACGGATGCCAACGGCACCACCTGGCCGGCCAGTCAGGTGACGGTCGCGTCAGGCCATCGCCTCGCCTACCCATCCCTGAAGGTGGTCAACGGAATTCCGGCCCTGGCTTTCCAGGACATCACCAGCGGTGATCTGGCCTTTGTCCGCGCGTCCGACGCGAACGGAACGATTTGGCCGGTGGACCTGGTGTTGGATCTTGGCGGGAGCGGCGTCAGTTGCGCGGGTGCGTTCGCGACGCTGGAAGTCGTCAACGGCAACCCAGCCGTAGCCTATTACTCCGATCTCTCTTGTGCGACCAACTCTTCGACGGTCAGCCAGGCGCGCTATGTTCGCGCGCTGGATAAGGGCGGTGGTTCCTGGGGATTACCCGTCACGGTGGGTGAGGGCACGATTTTAATTGAGACCGTCACCACCACCCATCCGATAGGTTATGGCCATTCTTCGACCACCCAAGAAAATGTGTTCCACAAAGACGGTGCCGACGCCGGACGGTTCATTCGCTTGGCGTTAATCAATGGGGTGCCGGCCATGGTTTATCGCGGTGCCACCACGGAACGGATCACCACGGCCAGCGGCACGGGCCTGTTGGGTGCGTATCTTCCCCCGCATGTCGAGTATGTGGGCAGCTTTCCGGTTCAATTCGCCCGCGCACAAGACGCCAACGGTGCCAGTTGGAAGCCCCCAGTCATGGTCAACGTGGAGGAGGCCACTGATCTCGGGTTGCTACTCTCCGGATCGGTGCCCGCCATCTGCTATTACAAGGATGGAGCTTTGCATTACCGCGCGGCCAGCCAGACCAGTGGCGATGCTTGGACCAGAGGCTCCATTGATTTCAACACGGGCTTGGGACTGATCGAGCCGGCGCGACTGGTGGATCAGGTGTTGCAGACCAACGGGCTGCCGGTGGTCTTTTATCACGACGCGCGCCAGTCGGATCTCTGCATGGCCCAAGCGACCAACCTGCTCGGTCGGGGTTGGAGCGCGGGGGTGGCGGTGAACGAGGTCATTGATGCCGGTAAAAACGTGGGCGTTTCCACTTCACTCGCCGCGATTAACGGTGGCTTTGGGGTGGCCTACCAGGATGTTGATGCCGGCGATTTGAAATACGCTTTTTTTGACGGGACGCACTGGGCGCGGCCCGTCACGGTGGACGCGGCGGGCTACACCGGTTACGGGCCTTCCCTCGCCATCATTCAGGGATTTCCGGCCATCGCCTATATGGACGGGACGACCAGCACTCTTAAATATGTCGGGGCTTTGGATGCCCGCGGCCAGACCTGGGGGACGCCGGTGACGGTGGCTGCCGCCAGCCCTGAAGGTGGCAACGTCCAGTTGTTGACCGCCAACGGTAACCCGGCCATTGGCTACGTCTCGCTTGGCTTCAAGTTCGTGCGGGCAACCAGCACCACTGGCGCAACTTGGGCCGCACCGTTGAGTGTCACGGCGGCTTATGCGCCCATGTCCATGACGTTGGTAAATGGAAACCCGGCGGCGATTTTCCGTTCCACCACATCCGGGCAGTTGCAATACGTGCGGGCCAACGACACCGGTGGCTCGGTCTGGGGCAGCGTCGTGACAGTGGATCCGGCAAACAACACGGGAGACCACAGCTCGCTGGCGGTTATCAATGGATTCCCGGCCATTACCTACAACGACGGAGGGACGCTGAACTACCGCCGCGCCAGTAACGCCAATGGCTCGGCCTGGGGGGCGCCGGTGCTCGTCGCGTCCACTGCTGGAGATCTGCTCGGCGATGTGGAATTGCGTCAGGTATGGGACTCGCCGGCCGTCTGTTTCCACAATGTTGGCGCCGGGCATCCTTACTTCGTGTGCGCGGCGGAAACCAACGGTGCCCAATGGAGCGACCCCGTGACGTTGGACAGCGATGGCGCGGCCGGGGGCTATAACTCAATGGTTTTCGACGGCACCACCGTGGCGATCAGTTACTATGATGCGCCCGGAGGTGCCTTGCGCGTGGCCCGTTCCACTTCCACTTCCCTGGGCTGGTCGTGGCCGCTGGCGGATATTCCGGACGGCGGCGGCGTAGGCAAATATCTTTCCGCTGCCATCCTCAACGGCCTGCCCGCGGTCAGCTATTACGACGAATTCAACGGCGATCTCAAGTTCGCCAAAGGCCGGATTCTGGCCCCGCCCAACGGGCCGATCTCCTGGCAGCGCTTTACGCTCGACGCCACGGGTGACGTGGGTCTCTACACCTCCCTGGTCGTCATGAGCAACGGCATTCCGGCCATCAGTTACTACGATCTCTTGAATGGT
>JBAXWB010000043.1 GCA_037128595.1 bacterium | reverse complement strand
ATTCCCGCCAGCCATTAGCCAATGCTGTTGCATTGGCTAATGGCTGGCGGGACATCAAGAATCAAGTGGGAACCCAAATCCTCTAAGAGGTGGACCGCGATATAAGGACATCTGCGGCACCTAATCGTAACGCGGCTCACGTAAAGTTCGCCCAATTAGATCATCCAGGCCCTCTCGTTGATTTCTGCTGGAGGGCGAGGTTCATCCGAGCCGCGTGGGCAGGGTGCCGAATAGGGTTTCCCTGGCATTGTCACCTCTCGCGTGAATTATCGGATTCACTTCACTCGACCGCAGCTTCAGCCATCGCCATCACATTCGCAGGCGGAACATTCGGCAATAACGCCTCATGACTTGGACTCACGATCAAGCGGGGCCCCAACGCCTTGCGCACGCGCCGAACTTCTGCCTTGATATCGGCCGGTGTTCCATGCACCAGCAGGTGCTGGGTATCGATTCCTCCCATGAAGGCAATCTGGCCCTTGAAGTCGCGCGCCAGGGTATCGGCATCCATGTCTTTGGCGAGGGCCTGCAACGGGTGCAAACAATCGACATTGGCCTCAACCAGTCGATCAATGACCCGGTGAATGGCGCCGCAGGAGTGCAGAATTACCTGATACCCCCAGCGATGCCCTTGCTCCGTAAACTTCATGAACCAGGGGAGGATAAACTCGTCAAACTGAGCTGGCCCGCAGATCAAATCCTGCTGGGTGCCAAAATCATTTCCAAAAAAGAACCCATCCACCCGATTCCCCGCCGCCTTGAAAAAACGTTCGTTGGCCTCGTAATAGAACCCGCAGACCCGGTCCGTGACGGCATGGACCACCTCCGGATTCGTAAACATCTTCACCATGTAATCCTCCATGCCGAAGAGATCCATGATGTTGTGATAGAAGCAGGTCCAGAATCCACTCGCCCGATATACCTCCCCTGACGCATCCAATGCGACCAGACACTCCTCGAAATTCAGTCGCGCAGGATCAGGCCAGGGGAAATCAGCTACTTCACGAACATCCTCACACTCCGCAAACGGTCCCTTCTGGCCATGAGAGGTTTTGGGACCACGCCCTCCGTCAAACAGACCCCGTCCCCCGAAGGCCTGAAAGGTTGAGGGCATGAACTGTGGGCAAATCCAGCGGAAATCGTCCTTTAACACCTGCCTCAATTCTTCTTCGGTGCGGGTGCCAAAATAGTTGTGATAGATCGGCCACGTGGCGGGATCCGGGTTCCCCAGCCAAAACCCGCAACGATCCGCCAGTTCACCCGCAATAATCCGTCTAATCCGCTCCCGTGATGTCATCGCTCCGCTCCTTCTTCAGTGTATTCCAACACACACTGCTCTTCAACGATATCAGCTCCAACGCCCCCAGCTCAATTAGAACACACTGCGATCACTTCATTGGTCTCGAATTAATCAGCGGCGGGATCCATCCCCCAAAAAAAACGAAAACGTTTTCACTGTCATCCCATAGGCCTACCTTTTCAGGCTATAAGAGGCCAATACCCCTTATAATTTGCATATGACTGGCTGAGGGGATTTCCGGCAGAAATGGCAATCTTGTGACTGGCCGGAGGTGAGCGCGCGTATGGCTGTCCCACAGGGTTCATGCGAATCCTGCGAAATAGGCCTGTTCTGGAGTGGCGCGCAGACGGCCAGGGGGGCTGGCTATCCCATAGCTGGCGAGCAAGGCGTACAAATCCCAGCGCCGCCAAAGACTCGCGCGTAGCACCGTGAACAAGCGTATGAAGCTATGCACCCAGGAATGCAGATGTGCCAGATAGCGCATAAGCAGATGAACGAGCAAGCCGATCCAAATCTGCCAGCGGACAGCATTGGCATTGTGGCCCAGGAAGTCAGCCAGCTGCAGCGTTTGCTTGATCTCCTTGAAGAACACCTCGATATCCCAGCGACAACGATACAGTTCGGCCACCGTCCAGGCGCTCCACTCCAGGTTGTTCGTCAGGAAGGTCAGCTCCATATCCTTACCATCCACTTCGACGAGCGCCACGACCCGCCGCAGTCGTTGAGGGTACGCCCGCAGGGAGTGGGCAATCGTCAGTTCGACAATCTCATCATGCAAGATGCGAGGGTGGTCCGTCGTTTCCAGTCGCTCGACCGCTCGACCCTTCATGTTGGCTCTCGCCCGGGTAACCCACCAGACGCCACGCTTCGTCATGTCATGCAAGTGGAAGAAATCGCCGTAGGCCTTGTCAAACACCACGATTTCCCCGCTTTCCAGGGGCGCGCAGATTTCGCGGGCCCGGCGATTATCACCTTCCCTGGCCGTATCGATGATGGCGCAGGCCGGCAAGAACGTCTGCAGATTCAGCCGAAGGTGGCATTTGGCAGCCGCCTTCCGGCGCCGGTGCTTCGCCCAATCCAATGCATTGGCAACCAATGGGATGGTCGTCGAGTCCACCGCATGAATCACCTTGCGGAACCGGCGAAGGTATCCACGTCTTACTTTGCGCTGGGAAAAGCTCGGCGTTTGGGCCATCAGATGATCCATCATCCGCCAGTACAATGCCTCGGCCATTGAGCAATCACGTTTCCGATTCGCATGGCTGAGGTTATTCCGGCTTGGAGGTGTTGCCCCCCGAATAGTCGACAACACGCCGGAATTCATGCGCAGTGAATCGCACACGTCGTTCAGTCCAATGGCATGTGTCAGTTGCGCATGCATCAGTGAGACCGTGTGGCTCCATGGCGAAAACGTCCGGCTCTGTTCATCCACCCCGTACTCCGTCGCCAGTTCACTCACCAGCCCCACCGGAATCAGATTGCATAGTTGCTTCAATACGGTGTACTTATGCCCTGCTGGAATGTGGTTGCTTTGTTTTTTCATACCTGCCGAGTGGCAGATTTAGCAGCCCCATTCCAGCTTTTTCTTTCAATGCCTATGGGATGCCAGTGAAACGTTTTCGTTTTTTCCAGCGAACCGTGCCACGCTCATGTAATGGGGTCTAGAGTTCCGGCGGGAAAGCCGGAAAGAATCTATCAATCTCACGCCGTGCCAGTTCAACCGCACGGCGCGGCTTATCAAGATTGCCATGCATGGAATAGACATCGCGCACAACAAATTCCACGGGAATATTCTTTCCCGTCGTAATTTCCAGAGTTTCGCGGATCTCCCTCGACCACGCCTCCTCATTGAGCCGCACATCGACGCCCAGAAGATTGGGATTGGGTTTTCGCGAGTAAACGATGCCTTTACCTGCCAGAACCTCTGCCATAAAGGCCTGATTCGCCCAGCGGGAAATCGAGACGGCCTTGAGGTTCGGGATCTTGCTGATGGAGTCCTCCCAAATCGGGTCAACGGGCTCACAACATCCCCAGTAAACCAAACCGAACAGAGTCGCCAGTTCACGGTAATAGGGGAAGCAGAACTCATGGAACAACTCCGGTGACACCCCTACCGTTTCCTGGCTGTCCATTACGCCCCACATGTCCGTCAGTTTCACCTGCCCTGGCCCTGTCGGCGCCTTTGGCAGAAGCGTCGTGAAGTTGTAACAGGTTCCACAGGTACATTGGTTGGCGTTATTGAGGACCAACAATCCTTCCTGTTCCGCCCATATAGCCATGCGCAACGCATTATCCCTTAACAACGCCATGAGCGCGTGTAGCTTATCCGGACAGTCATACATCGCCAGAAAGAACGTCTCCATGCTCATCAGCCGCATTAGCCGCTGTGTCAGGTTGTTATTTCCATAGGTACCCGAACGAATGACTACCGGCAGGATGTCTCCAAACGTTTCCTCAAGATAGCGCTTCTCGTCCAGTGTCGATTCGCGATTGACTCCAAACGTGGAGGGCTTCACCATCCCGAAGCCGTCTTTGAGATCCGTTATGGGACACTCAAAATGGTAACCGGTTTCCACACCTTCCGCATCCTTCACATGCGTTGTAGGAATTTCAATCCCGAACTCATTGCACCAGACGTGCCAGCTCATATCCAGGGTATCGGGACAGACATGGTCGTCATCCAGAATCTCATGAGTCCGGATGTTTCGCAAAAAGTTCACTTCGAGCTTGCGACCATACTCCGATTGGCACCGGAGAATGGATCCTGGCATAAAATCTCGATCAAAAGTCCAGGTTTCTATGACAAACGGCGGACGGGAACCCGGCTTGCCGTCATTCATGTCCGTCCACAACTGGCGCCGCCGCGCCATTACCGGAAGTGCAGCAATCTCCGCCTGGCGTCCAGCAAGTTTCCGCAAATAGTGACGTTCATCTACCGGAAGTGAGTACATCGGTGCTATCCTTTCTAAATTCCAATGCCGTAATGAGTGGCGGAATCCGGGTTCCCAGCCAAAACCCGCAACTCCGTTTTTCCTCATCCGGTCTATCCTGTACATCCATGTTTGAATCTCTTCTGCTTAGCCTAACCCGGCATAGCGGACCCAAAACATTTAGACAAAATAAACAAAATGAGTGTGGCGATCACTTGTCATTCTGTGCATTCCGTTCATTCTGTCAAAAAATCCTTTCCGCTCCCAATCTCGATAACCTTGCCCCCAGCTTCCCGGCTTTCGATGCCACCCATCACCAATCGCATCAATTCATCGGTTTCACTAAACGGGAATGGGTATGTTCCGGAACGCAGGAAATCGACAAACGCCTGCAACTGCGCCTTAAAAGCATAAAACGTATCCTGGGACGTGAGCGTGATATTTCCCGCCGTACCGCCTAAACACAGTGCCCCGCCGTACTGAATGTCTTTGATGCAGCCGATCACAATATCAATCCCACGCCGGTGCGTCATATGTACAATATTCCGTTGCGCCGTCCCAAGATTCTGAATCGTCTCAAATCCCGGCCCGACGATCGGAAAAATCGACTCCAGCGCGTGGATGCCATAGGTCTCCCATTTCTTAGCCATTGGCATAGACACAAACCGGAGTTGCCCCAATTCCTCCGTTCGCCGATGGTAGGGTGCGAATTCCTTGGCGTAGCGCATACAGCTTGAGGACATGATCGGCCTGGCTTCATCGACAATCCATTTTCGAAAAATGCCCAGGTCTTTCTGATTGTCACACAACGGCTTGTCGACGAAAACCGGCAGCCCGGCCTCAACAAACGGTCTGACACGATTCACATGTTCACTGCCGATGTCCGTGGCGATAACCACGGCATCGACCTGCCCAATCATCTCTTCAGGCTTATCAACCACATGAGGGATCAGTGAACACTTCGCCACTTTCTCCGCATCCTGGTGCTGATCACAATAAATATGGGTCACCGTAGCGCCCTGAATCCGTAGTGACGCCTCAGGTTCTTTGTTAAGATAGCCCGGAATCCCCGCAAACGGACATTCTTCCATCATAGCCTTCCGGTCATAGCCATTAAAAATCGCACTCCAGCTGTAAGGATGCCCATTGCCTTCAGTCATCCCGATAATTCCCAGACGAATGTGATCCGTATTTGAAACAAGACTCATAATGAGGCGCTCCTTGCATCTTCTGATTGCTATTTGTATATGATTATTCGTTACACATATGAGTGATGTCAATCGAACATGTGCTTATTGATGGCTAAAGTATATGTGATATACTCGCTCGATATATGAAATTCGCTAATCTTAAGCCAACCCAGTCAATTCCGGAATCGCTCTATTCACCCAAGCGTTGTAACTGGACACCCATCATAGTGCTGAATTCATCATTTCAAGTCGCAAATGGCCAAGACCGCAGTAGACACAGCAACCCCTTGGTATTATTGGGCTGAAGTTGGCGGCATTGGTGCGTGGCTTCGCCACATTAAGTTATTGAAAACGAATGAATTATACAAAATATCATGCAAGAAAACACCCCTTAGAAGGCTGACTACCTACAGCGTTGGCCTTCAAGCGCGGCGTACACGCCGTCGCGTGGGAGGCCTGGTTGGGGGCATTTTGAGTTCATGTCCCTGGGTTTCCCCAATGTGATAATGCCCACCTCTTCGGCTGTAATATCGTGGCGGGATAGTGAAGTGGGCCGCATAACGCTCCCGTAATATTTTTACTTTGACGGTTACTATCATATTCTGGTAGTTATTGGTCATGGATATAAACCTCTACAACACCATCCAGCAATGGGAAAAGGATCAGGATGGCGTGTTCTGCCTCGTTGACCTGAAGGTGATGTTGAACGAGGATTCGGAGGCCACGCTCTATCGAAAACTGGGCGCCCTTGTGAAGGCCAAGGTCTTGCTGAAAGTTAAGCGAGGCATATATGCCACCCCCTCGGCATCCCTAACCACCATTAGCAGCAGGATTGAACCGGACTCCTATATCACAACGGGAACCGTCCTGGCTCAAAAGGCCATTATTGGCTCCGTCCCGGCCAGAAAGGTGCAGGCTGTCAAAATCGGCCGCCCCCGAACCTATCAGTTTGAAGGAGGCACCATTGAACACCTCAGCATTGCCCCTAAACTTTATTTTGGCTTCATTTCAAAGCACGGCATCCGCTTTGCAACCCCGGAAAAAGCATTCCTGGACGTCTGCTACTTCTACTATAAGGGCAAACGCTTTTCCTTTGACCCCGCAAGCGATATTAACCGGGAGGACCTTGACTCCAAGTTAATCGCAGGTTACCTGAAAAAGTACGACCAACGCTTCATCACCTTCTTCAACCGGATATCGCGACACTTAAATCAAGATTGAAATCCCCTTCCTACTCACGACTGGTGCCCCAGACTGATCATTTCAAGGGAACTACAGTCGATGAATTCTATGACTTCCTGCGTGCCAAAGTCGCGCTCCTGTCGGACAAGGAAATCACGGAAGCCATGTCGGACTATTTGCCCCTTGAGGAGACCACAGGTTTGGGAATGATGTTCCGCGCAGCAATGACCCGCCTTCATTGACGAGATATTGCTCCCGTGTAGTCAGAGAACATATCCCGTCCTCATCTACAGCTGAGCATGGTGAAGCCACGCCTCCCATCAACGCCCATCCCATCAACGCATGCGGATTGACGCCAAATATGTCTCCATGTTAGTTTCACTAAATATGAAAAAGACCAAGACAATGGCAAACTCAGAGCCAAAGGCCGCCACCCTTCGCGATGTGGCACGCCGGGCCGGTGTTTCACACGTCACCGTATCCCGCGTCCTCTCCGGCAACTTGAACGTGACACCCGCCACAAGCAAGACCGTGATGCGGGCGGTGCGGGCACTGAAGTACCAGCCGAATGTAGCCGCCCGCACGTTAGTCTTGCGCCGCGGGGGAAATTTCCCAATCCTTTTGCAGGCGGTGGTCTGTCATGCGCGGCATTCCCTCCAGACTCAGTTACCTGGCGCTTTCCAGATGCAGGTGTTGCAGGGCGTCTGCGACGCTGTCCATACGGACGGACACACGGACTTCAGCATGAGTTACTGGCGCGGAGACGAGGATCAGGAACGGCAGTTGGCGCGGCTCCAACGCGCCAGCGGAGTTCTACTGATGGGCAACTCCGACCGCGAACTGGTTGTGCGCATGAAAAATAGCGGGATCAAACTGGTCTTGGCGGACCAGGATCACGAGGGGATCGAGATCGACGCCGTGGTGTCCGACAACCTGAAGGGTAGCCGGGCAGCCGTCCGGTATCTTTTGGACCGGGGACACCGGCACATCGGCTGGATGGGTGGCCCCGCCTACAACAATGTCTATCGCCAACGGGAAGAAGGCGTCCGACTTGAACTGGCCAAGGCACGGGTGCCGCTCGCCCCCCGCGACTGTCACAACGCCAGCGAAGATGATGTGTTGTTCTATGAGCGGGCCATGCTCGAATGGGTACGCGCCGACCATCTGCCGACCGCTCTGGTCCTGTGCAGTCCGCTTGCCATGCCCGGCGTGCTGCATGTCATGCGCGAACATAACCTACGTTGCCCGGACGATATCAGCCTGATTTCGCTGGATCTGGATGCCAATAACGCGGCGTGCCGCCCGCGGCCAACCGCCCTGGCAACTTACCCGCAGACGATCGGGCGCCAGGCCATGGAGCGGTTGATCAAAATCGTCCGTTCAAACACCGAACTGCCGCCGCTCAAAACCATCGTCCCCATGCACTTGATCGAGGGCGAATCGGTCGCCACCTTGTCAAGGGCATCGAAAAAAAAGTAAGATCCACTACTCCGCGTTGGTCTTGATGTAGGCGATCAACTCATCCACCTGCGCAAAGGCCAGGGCGATGACGGTATCGGCGGCGCCGTAGTAGATGGCCAACCGGCCGGTCCGGCTGTCGGCGAGCACCCCCACGGGGAAACACACATTCGGCACATCGCCGACGCATTCATAGTACTCACGCGGGTTGATCAGGTAGGGTTTCGCGCGGTACCGCACACGCCACGGCTCGTCGAGATCGAGCAGGGCCGCACCAAAAGAATAGGTCAGGCCACTGCAAGTATTGATCACCCCGTGGTAGAACATCAGCCAGCCCTCGGTCGTTTCCAGCGGCACGGGGCCGGGGCCAACCTTGGTACGTTGCCAGCCGCCGTTGGTCCCCATGACAAAACGGTGCCGACCCCAGAAAACCATATCCGGGCTCTCGCTATAGTAGATATTGCCGAACGGCGTGTGGCCGGTATCGCTTGGACGGCTGAGTAACGCAAACTTGCCGCCGATCTTGCGAGGGAAGAGGACCCCATTGCGGTTACAAGGCAAAGTGATGTTCTCCATCGCAACATACGTGCGGAAATCCTTCGTCCAGGCGCACCCGATGGTTGGATCACCATGGATACCATTGCACCAGGTCACGTAATAGCGGTCCCCCAGCCGCACCACGCGCGGATCGTAGGCGTACTCATAGGGAAGATCCTTGATCGGCTTGGCGAAGCGGATCGGTTTATGCTCGATCCGCCAGCCCAGGCCGTCCCGGCTCCACCCGGTGTGCAGGGCACTGCCCCGACTCATGTTGTCCACGCGAAATACGCCTACGAACCCATCGCCGCAGGGCACGACCGCGCTGTTGAAAATACTGTTGGCCGTGGGTATCGCGTCCCGCGGTACAATCGGATTCCCGCTATAGCGCCACACGGGATGCGGGTAGCCGGCGGGTTTCTCCTCCCAAGGAATGTTGGGTAATGCAGGACCTCTGATCGTTAGTTTGCTTTTTTGTTTCATAATAATTTCACACTTCCACTTAGCGGACCTTGTAGACGCTCCCCACCGGGCCGGCGCCGTACTCGAAGGCGCCGATATCAACGCCCGCGCCAATTTGCCGAGTATATCCAGCACCACGCTGATCCGTGGTGAGGTTCAACGGGTTTGACCCCGTCTCACGCGCCGGGCTGTCGACAGCCAGCGCACAAGTCCAGGTCGGCCCGCCATTGTCGGCCAGCGGAAGCACCTTGGCATTAACGCCCATCTGGTTGCCGCCGCCGTCGGTGTACGTGCCTGCAATGGCGCCCTGAACCAGGCATTGGCTGATCACCGCGGGAGCTGCACTCACCACATAGATTTCCGCTCCGCCACTGGGGGCGCTGTTCGGAGCCACCAAACTGCTGGTCACCAGCACGCGCCCCGGCGTTACGGAGTTATCGATGTAAATTCCGCCACCCTGATAGGACGCGCTATTCGAGTAGACCGTGCAGTTGTACACCTCAGCCGTACAAGAACTCCCCAGGTAGAAATACAGCGCCCCGCCCTTCGTCGATCCCAAGGCCTGATTGTAAGCATATGTGGAGTTCTCTATAGTGGCCATACCCCCACCAATGTTATCGATGTAGATCGCTCCGCCACCCGTTCCCGCCGTATTCGATGCGCTATTCCATCCGAAGGTGCAGCCACTGATTTCCAGGCCCGCTGAGCCCCGCACGTACAAACCTCCACCAGCGTGGGAGGTGGTATTGCTGGTGATGGTACAATTCCTGAGGTGCGTCACGCTGGGGAACTTGTTGACCTGAATGGCCCCGCCAGAACCGGATCCTCCATTCTGATCGTTCATGGTGAAGGTACAGTTCTCCAGATATGTGTTCCAGTAAGGATTGCTGCCGTTATCAACCTGCAAGCCGGCCCCGCTGTTCGTCGTATAACCGTACCGAACCGTCAAGTTGTTAATGCTGAAGTTCTTCCCGATACTGCCGCCGCCTCCTCCCCGGAGATTGAAAACCCGATCCGCCGCACTCGAACGCGTCGCGGCGCCCTGGACGATCGTCACGTTCTGGCCGGCGCCATGGATGATGACGCCCCTGTCGACCGTGATGCCACACTCCGTAAAGATTCCCGGCCCCACATTAATCGTGTCGCCATAGCCATCTCGCGCATGCGCCAGCGCATTCGTGATGGTGGCATACGGATTCGCCAACGAGCCATTGCCAGTCATGTCGCTACCACCATTCGCCACAGTTGCCACGTACAGGTTGCTGAGCGCACTGACAAACGTCACGGCAATATTAGTCGCCCCGCTGTTGGTCACGACAGAGGCCGGCCCGCGCGTGAAGGCGAGGTCGCCGAAACTGACGGTGACATTGGTGCTATTGGCCGCCTCGTTGGCAAGGGCCGTGCCCGAAAACGTGAGCGATACAGTCTGGGCCGCGGTCTTCGTCGCCACCGCCGTCAGGCCGGCCGGCACCTTGGTAACCGTGACGCCCGAGCCAAGCAGGTTCGCCCCGATCGCGCCAGTGAACGAGTCACCGGCCAAAGTTACCACCACTGGCGTGCTGTCGCTGAAAGAACCATCGTTGCGCCAGGACTCGACGAAACTGCCTGCATAGGTCAACACGGGGTTGATGAACTGTACCGACAGATCGGAGCGGTTGGCATTGGTGATCGCCGAGGCCGCCGTGTTATGGAAGGCGCTGTCCTGGAACGTAAAGGTCAGGTTGACGACGTTGTCGCTGGTATTGTGCAGCAGCGCATTGCCGGTCAGCGTGGCCGTCAGATTGGTGATGTTCACCCGGGTGATCGCGGCGGTCAGGCCCGCCGGGATATTGTTGGTGTGCACCTTGCCGGTGGCCACGAAATTCTCGCCGTTGGTGCCGTTGAACAAGTCGTTCGTCAGGGTAATGCTGATGGAGTTTGAAATGCTGCCGTCATTCGCGGCGGCCTCGCTGAACACCGTTCCTCCGTAGAGCAGTTGCACATTGGTGGCCGGATCGATGAACGTGACGCTCAGGTTGGTCACAGAAGCGTTGGCGATCAGCGAGGCATTATTTCCAAAAAACGCCGCGTTGCTGAACGCCAGTCCAAGGTTGTTCGTGCTGCTGGCGGCTGCATGCGACGTGGCCTGCCCTGCCAGCGTGACCGTGCAGGTGCCGCTGTTGACATACGTGACTACGGCCGTCAAACCGACTGGGATATTGGTGGGCGTCACCCACCCTGCCGCCACAAAGTCACCGCCACCCGGCGAATTGAAGGTATCACCCGTGAGCGTAATGGTGTTCGTCGTGCTGATCCGTCCATCGTTCCAGGTGGCATCCTCCTGGAAGTTGGTTCCACTGTACGCCAAGTTACCGCTGGTCACCTGGTCGTAGAACTGGATGGTTAGGTTGGTATCACTGTAGTTGCCAATTTGCGAGGCGTTACCCAACGTGAAAGCGGCGTTCTGGAAGGCAAAACCAAAGTTGTAAACCGTGTTGCTGGCGGCGTGCTGGGTGGCGTTGCCGAGTAACGTAACCAGGGCTGTGGTGCCGTTGTTGCTGCGGATCATGGAGACCGTCAGGCCGGCGGGTAGGTTGGTGACCACCACGTTGTTCGTAATCTGGCTGCCGTCCGTACCGGTGAAGGTATCGCCTGTCAGCGTGATCACCAGGTTGCTCGAATTATTGATGATGCCCGCGTCGAAGGGGAACGACTCCCCAAACCAGTTGGTGCTGTAGATCAAACTGCCGGCGCCGTACTCGTAGGCACCGACATCGGCGGCTGAACCGCGCACGCGGCCATATCCAGTCCCGCGCTGATCGGTGGTGAGGAACAACGGGTTGGCGCCAGTGTCCCGGGCCGGGCTGTCGGGAGCCAGCGCACAGGTTAGGGTTGGCCCGCCATTGGCGGCCAACGGAAGCACTTTAGCATTAACGCCTATCTGGTTGCCGCCGCCATCGGCATACGTGCCTGTGCCCCCGATTCCGCCCTGGGCCAAACAGGCGCTCAGGGTGGTCAAGGCGTTCAAGCGTATATACAGTTCCGGAGCCGTAGGCGCGCTGTTCGAGGCCAAAAGGCAACTGCTCAATTGTATGGTGCTCGGCGTTCCAATGTCGTTTTCGATGAAGATCCCGCCGCCATACGTCGCACTGTTCGAGTAGAACGTGCAGTTGTACACAACGCCCGTAAAGGCGCTCCGCCCGCCGAAATAGATGCCGCCACCGGAATTGTTCGGCGTACTGTTGTTCGCGAACGTGGAGTTCTTGATCGTCGTCATGCCCGAGGTAGCATAGTCCATGTAGAGGCCACCACCACCCGAAGCGGCCTGGTTTTGGGCGAAGGCGCAGCCGCTTATCTCCATCCCCCCCATGCCGCGCATGTAGATCGCGCCGCCAGCCTTGGGTGACGTGTTGTTCGTGAACGTGCAGTTCCGGACGAACAAGAGACCGGGGTACCTGTTCTGGACAATGGCGCCACCCCCGTCGCCTCCTCCATTCAAGTCGTTCATGGTGAACGTGCAGTTCTCCACATAGGTGCTCCAGTAGGAACTGCTGTTGTAATCGATCTGTAATCCGGCCCCATCGCCGCTTGTATAACCGTACCGGACCGTCAGGTTGTTGAGGCCGAAGTTCGGCCGAACGCTGTTGCCGTTGAGATTGAAGACCCGGTCTGTCGCATTCGAGCGGGTCGTGGCGCCCTGGATGATCGTCGCGTCCACTCCCGCCCCATGGATGGTGACGCCCTTGGCGACCGTAATGCCGCACTGCGTGAAGACTCCTGTTCCCACGTTAATCGTGTCGTTAAACCCGTCGCGGGCATGCGCCAGCGCATTTGTGAGGGTGGCGAAGGGGTGGGCCTGCGACCCGTCGTTGCTGTCGCTGCCGCCGTTCGCGGCGGTCGCCACGTAGAGGTTGCTGAGCGCGTTGACAAAGGTCACGGTCAGGTTGGTGGGGCCGCTGTTGGTGACGAAGGACGCCGCGGTGTTCACAAATGCCGCGTTTCCAAAACTGACGGTGAAGTTAGTATTATTGGCGGAACTGTGGGCCACGGCCTGGCCGGAGAAAGTAAGCGACACCTGCTGGGCCGCCGTCTTCGTCGCCACCCCCGTCAGGCCGGACGGCACGTTGGCGAAGATGACCCCGGCACCGGCCAGGTTCCCGCCAAGCGCCCCGGCGAAAGTGTCGCCGACCAGGTTCACCAGCACCGGCGTGCTGTCACTGAACGTGCCGTCATTCCGCCACGATTCCGCCAATCCGGTGCCCACGTAGGTCAACACCGGGTTGATGAACTGCACCGACAGATCCGAACGGTTGGCGTTGGTGACGGCCGAGGCCGCCGTGTTATGAAAGGCGCTGTTCTGGAAGTTAAAGGTCAGGTTGCTGGCGTTGTTCGGGCTGGAGTGCAGCAGCGCATTGCCGGTCAGTGTGGCCGTCAGGTTGGTGAGGCTCACCCGCGTGACCACGGCGGTCAGCCCGGCGGGGATGTTGTTCGTCAGCACTTTGCCGGTGGCCACAAAGTTCTCGCCATTGGTGCCGTTGAACAGGTCGTTCGTCAGGACGATCCCCAGCGTGGTGGCAATGCTGCCGTCGTTGGCCGCCGATTCGCTGAAGACTGTGCCGTTGGTGTAGAGCAACTGGACGTTAGTGGCGGGATCCAGGAAGGTCACGCTGAGGTTCGTGACCGAGGCGCTGGTAATCAACGACGCGTTGGCGCCATTAAACGCCGCGTTCTGGAATGTCAGGCCCAGGTTATTCGTACTGTTGGCCGCCGTATGCGACGTGGCTCGACCGCTCAACGTGACGTTGAGATTACTGCTGGTGACATAGGTTACGACCGCCGTCAAACCGACTGGGATACTGGTGGGCGTCACCCACCCTGCCGCCACAAAGTCGCCACCACCCGGTGAATTAAAGGTGTCGCCCGTAAGCGTGATGGTATTCGTCGTGCTGATCCGTCCATCGTTCCAGGTGGCATCCTCTTGGAAGTTCGTTCCCGCATACGTCAGGGCGCCGCTGGCCACCGGGTCGTAGAATTGAACTGTCAGGTTGGTAACGCTGGCATCGATAATCTGCGCGGCAGAACCGATGGTGAATGCGGCGTTCTGGAAACTGAATCCCAGATTAGCCAACGTGTTGCTCGCCGCGTTCTGTGTGGCGTTTCCGAGCAATGTGACCACTGCATTGGTGCCGCCATTGGTGCGGACCATGGAAACGGTCAGACCGGCCGGCAGGTTGGAGACCACCACGTTGTTCGTGATCTGACTGCCATCCGTCCCGGTGAAGGTGTTCAGCGTCAGGGTAATCAGCATCGGGGTGGTATTGTTGATGGCGCCGGTGTTGAACGGATTCGCCTCGGTGAACGTCCTGGTACTGTAGAGAACCGTCGGCAGGGGCACGGGCGCCTGCGTCTTATACGGGTGCCCCGCCGGCAAACTGTTTGTCAACCCGAAGTACAAGGCTTCGTCGCCCTCCAGTTTCTGCCGGTCGGAATTCGTGGCGATGTCCGAGGTAAAGAGTATTATTTCCGAGTAGTAACCATTGAAACCACTCCCCGTGCCTCTGCCCGCCACTTGTTCCGAGGAGTTCGAATACTTGGTCGCGCTTGGCGTGCCAATCAAGTTGCCAGTCGAATAGGCCGCCCGATTGCTGCTACTGCTCGGATTCACGTAGGTCGTCACAACGCCGGTGTTCAAGACAGATCCGCTTCTGAAGTCGCCTGCATCGAATTCAAGATTATTGGCAGTATCGATCCACAGCATGGGCCTGGCGCTGCTGCTACCGTCGTAAACGTTGTGAGACAAGCTTGCGTTTGATAGGGGGTAGATGACGCTGGACACAGCCTGAATCGTCGCGCCATAATTGATCGCGCCCGTGAACGACTCCCCGGCGCCTCCCCGCGAGTGGGCCGGTCTCTGCGTGCCGGGAAAGACAACCAAGGCTCCGCTGCTGACAATCACGCGCTGTTGGGCGGTTGTCGCCTGGGCGAGATTCCGCGCATTGCCGCTTTGGTCGTACCAAGTATCGATGTATCCGCTGTTGCCTGCACCCACAAAATTGGTCAGCGTCGTGACATCGAGATCGCCGCTCACCGTGAAGCCGATGTTGGAGGTCGTATTGTCGGACGAGCGGCGCGCTTTGATCGCGTATCCTGCATAAGCACCGCGGAGTTTCCGCAGACCATAGGCACCGGCCGCCGGTTCGGACAGAACGTCCAACAATCTGGGGAAGGTGTCGGGTTTGAACGTCACCTGGAGGTCCGAGCGGGTGGCCCCGGCCACAAAGCCGGCATTCCCCCTGCCGAAAGCCCCGTTCTGAAATGCAAACGTGAGGTTGGTGATGCTGTCAACCGAAGTGTTGGCCGGGGCCGCGCCGGTCACGATGACGCTCAGTTGCGTGGTGCTCAGCAGGGTCATCACCGGCCAGAGTCCCGCCGGTATGTTGCTGATGAGAACCTTGGCGTTGTTGGTCGCGAAGTTATCGCCTATTGTGCCGACGAAAGTGTCGTTCGTGATAAGGGTTATGATGATCGGCGTATTCGTATTGATACTGCCATTGTTGGCCGGATCTTCCGCAAACGTTGTGCCGCTGTACGCGAGACTTGCGGGGCCGAGGGCACCGTACTCGTAGGCGCCGATGTCGGCCGTCCCGCCGATGACGCGCTCGTATCCTATACCACGTTGATCGGTGGTGAGATTCAGTGGGTTGGAACCTGCGTTAATGGCCAGACTGTCGGATGCCAGCACACAGGTCAGGGTCGAGCCACCGTTGGCAGCCAACGGGGACAGTTTCGCGGCCTGTCCCGTGACGTTGTTCCCGCCCGTAAGCGCGGTGCCTCCTACTGGCCAGGACTGGATCAGACTGTTTGTCGCCATGAATGTGCTGCTGTTCCAGATATCCGCACCGCCGCCGGGTGCCGTGTTCGCGGCGATGATGGTACTGTGAACGTTGACTATGTGCGTAGCATAGTTTTGGCCGCTGCGGATGCCACCGCCCGAGTTTGCCGAGTTGGAGTAGATGGTGCAGTTGTAAACGAAACCGGTCACAGCGGCCGAGTTCTCCATCTGGATTGCGCCACCAGTACCGTCGCCGCCACCAGTTTTGAGGGCAATGTTGCCGACAAAGGTCGAATTCTGGACGCTCGCCGCCGTCCAGAACGGACTCGCCGACCAAGCGCCGCCCGCTTTATCGGCGAGGTTGTTGATAAAGGTGCAGCCAGCGATCGACGTTGCGCCGCGACGAGAGTTAATTGCGCCGCCATAGCCAGCGTTGTTATTTGTGGCCATGTTGCCGATGAAGGTGCAGTTGCTGACCGTGAGATTTCCGGTATCGGACTCCATGCGTATCGCCCCGCCGCAGCCGGAGGCGCTTACCACAAAGTTTGAAGCGAATAGACAGTTCAGAAGCAGCACGTTTGGCGAGTTGCCGTTTTCGATCCACAGGGCCGCTCCGCTGCCGCTGGTGAGGTATCCATACTGGATTGTCATGTCGCGGATGGTGATGTTGTAGCTACCATTCGGCTTGTCGAAAATACGGTTCGCAGCCAGGCCGGCCGCTGTCGCTCCCTGCAGGATCGTGTTGGTGATGCCGTGCCCCTGGATGGTCAGGGACTTGTTGATCACGATGCCACATTCGGTCTGGACATTGGTCTCGATGCTGATGATATCGCCGGAAGAAGCCGCTGCGGCGATGGCGCTGCTGATGGTCGAGTAGGTTTGCCCGGCGCCCACGTAGAGTGTCGCCGCACCGGCCCTATCCGCCGCGACTAGCATGAACACCAGCCCGGGAAGCAAGAGGCGAGAGAAGCATCCAATGGGCCGACCGATAAACAACATCTTGCGATTCATAAATCATCCCCCTATTTCCATATCAGGCTTATCTATCCTGGCAACCACTACAACGCTACCCCGAACCACACTCCACGCCCTACAACCCCGGGCACACCTCACCGATATATATATGACAAGTCGCTACAGAAGCGCCTTGCATCCCAACTCCTACTGCACGATGAACAACAGGCTTGTCGGAAGCGAGAATTCGAAGGCGCCGATATCGCATTGGGCCTTGAACACGCGTACGTGTTTGTAACCGCGCTGATCCCAGTCCAATCCGAGCGGGTTGTCGCCATGATCGATCGCCGGACTTCCCGGCAGCAAGGCGCAGGTCCAGGTCGGCCCGCCGTTGTCGGACGGGACCCCTACCAGCGGGTTCAGGTTCGTGCCGGCAGTACCGACATAACAGCCCTTGGCATTGGGCAGACCGGCCGGGAAGATCGTGGCGCAACCGCTGTTGTTGCCGATCAGGCAGTTGGTCACCGCGTGCAGATTAACGCCGTCGCCTTGATCCAGATCCGGGGCCGTTGTTGCGTTATTGCTCGCCATAATCGTGCTGTCGATCACCCAACTGGTGCAGTGCGCCATGGCGGCTCCACCGCCGGTGCCGGCCGTGTTCCCGACAAACGTGCAGTTGTAGATACGGGCGCGCGAGTCGTAGTGCCCGAGGAATCCGCCGCCCCCGCCTGCCGTATTGCCGGCAAAGGTGCAGTTGATCAGGTAGGTGTAGGCCGTTGCGCTGGCCTCCACTTCGAGACCGCCGCCTGAGTTGATGACGGAATTGCTGATAAACGAGCAGCCCTGAAATAGTGTGTTGGTGGCCCGATCCACCATGACCGCCCCACCGTAAATGTTGGCGCTGTTGCCGTTGAAACTGGAGTCGTAAACCGACAGACTTGGGCAACCTGGATTCACATAGAGCGCTCCGCCATTGGTCGCCACGTTGCCGGAGAAGATGCCGTTGGAAATGACCAGCGATTGCCAGACGGCGATGCCGCCGCCATAACTGCCAGCGCCGGGGACGGCCTTGACCGTGTTACCAATCACGTCGCAATTGAGCACCGTGGCCCGGGCTGCGGGCCCGCCCCCCAGACTCAGGGCGCTGCCACCCGCGACCGTGTTCGCACTGACCATGTTGTTGCTTACCAGGCTGCAGCCGGTCACATACAGACCCGGCACCGTGGAATAGATTGCCGACCCCTGAGGAGTCCCATTGGTGTAGTCACCGTAGCGGATCGTCATATCGCGGAGGGCCATGGTCTGGGAACCGGTCATCCAGAAGATGTACTGGTTTACACCGGAGAACGGAGCCACGGCCCCCTGCACGATCGTGTTGGTCTTGCCGGCGCCCTGAATAGTCACGGTCTTGCCATTCACGACGATGTTGGACTCGGTATAGGTCCCCGCCAGCACATTGATCGTGTCGTTATTGTTGGCGCGGGCTACTGACACGGCCTTCTTGAGGGTGGCGAAAGGGTGCGCCAGTGAACCGTCGTTGCTGTCGCTGCCGCCATTCGCGACCGTCGCCACATACAAATTGCTGGCCGCACTGTAGAACGTCACGGCTAGGTTGGTGGGGCCGCTGTTGGCCACAATCGATGCCGGACTTGCCGCGAAAGCGGCGTCACCGAAACTGACGGTCAGGTTGGTGATGCTATCGGCGGCTTCGTTGGCTGGTGCCACGCCGGTGAGCGTAATCGCCACCGTTTGGGACGCCTTCTTGGTGACTACGGCGGTCAAGCCGGATGGCACATTGGCGACGGTGACACCCGCGCCCAGCAGATTCGCACCGACAGACCCGGCAAACGTTTCTCCGGCCAGATTCACCTGCACGGGCGAGTTGTTATCGATGGCGCCGTTATTCTGCCAGAACTCGCGGAACCCGTTGCCGATGTAGGTCAACACCGGGTTGAGAAACTGCACCGCAAGGTCTGAACGGCTGGAGTTTGTAACCGCAAACGCGGCCGTGTTGTAGAAGCTGTTGTTCTGAAAGGTCAGAGTCAGGTTGCCAATGCTGTCGCTGCTGCTGTTCGCCGCAGCCTTGCCGGCCAGGGAGGCATTCACATGCGTCAAGTCCACACGTGTCACCACGGCGGTGAGTCCAGCGGGCACATTGGCGGGCACGACCCAGCCTTTGCCCACAAAGTCGTCGCCGTTGTTGCCGTTGAATAGATCGTTGGTCAGCGTGATGCCGATCGTCGTGGCGATACTGCCGTCGTTGTTCGTCGACTCGGCGAAAACGGTACCGCCGTACAACAGTTGAACATTGGTGGCAGGGTCGAGGAAGGTGACGTCCAAGTTGGGTACCGCCGCATTGGCGATGAGCGACGCGTTATTGCCAAAGAACGCCGCGTTCAGGAAAGTCAGACCAAGGTTGTTCGTGCTGTTCGCCGCGGCATGCGCCGTAGCCCGTCCGCTAAGGGTGACGCTGACGTTGGTGCTGCTGACGCGTGTGACTACGGCTGTCAGACCGGCGGGGATGTTGGCGGGCACAACCCACCCGTTAGCCACAAAGTCTTCGCCATTGTTTCCATTGAAGAAATCACCCGTCAGGGAGATCGAGTTCGCCGTGGCGATACGGCCATCGTTCCAGGTGGCGTCCTCCAGGAAGTTCGTGCGCCGTACGCCAGGGCACCGCCGGCCACCGCGTCGTAGAACTGGACGGTCTGGTTGGTGACGCTGTAGCTGCCGAGTTGCGAGGCGTTGCCCAGGGTGAAGGCGGCATCCAGGAAGGTGAAGCCCAGGTTCGTCACGGTATTGCTTTGCGCCTGTTGCGCCGCATTGCCGAGCAGTGCGACCAAAGCGGCGGTGCCATTATTGGTGCGGATCATGGAAAGAGTCAGGCCGGCGGGCAGGTTGGTGACGACCACGTTGTTCGTGATCTGGCTGCAATCCGTGCCGGTGAAAGTCTCACCTCCGACAATGGTAATCAGAAGGTTGGCCGTATTGTTGATGGCGCCCGAGTTAAAGGGGTAGACTTCTATAAAGGTACCGGGGTAGGTCACGGCCGACGCGCCATATTCGAAGGCGCCGATATCCGTGACCGTACCGCGCGTGCGGGTAAAACCGGTACCGCGCTGGTCGGCGGCAAGACTGAGCGGATTGGAGCCTGCGTCACGCGCCGGACTGTCAGAGGCGATGGCACAGGTCAGGGTCGGGCCGCCGTTGTCGGCCAAGGGGAGCACTTTCGCATTGACGTTCGTCTGGTTGCCGCCGCCATCGGTGTACGTGCCTGTCCCCCCGATGCCGCCCTGCGCCAAACAGTTGCTAATCGTGGTCGGGACGCCCGAGCGGATGTAGAGTTCCGGAGCCGTGGGGGCGCTGTTCGAGGCCAGGAGGCAACTGGTTAGTCGCACCGTGCCCGGCGTTCCAATGTCGTTTTCGATGAAGATCCCGCCGCCATACGTCGCACTGTTCGAGTAGAACGTACAGTTGTATACAGCGCCCGTAAAGGCGCTCCGCCCGCCGAAATAGATGCCGCCGCCAGTGCTGCCCGGCGTGCTATTGTAGGCGAACGTAGAGTTCTTGATCGTCGTCATGCCCGAGGTAACATAGTCCATGTAGAGCCCGCCGCCGCCCGAAGCGGCCTGGTTTTGGGCAAAGGTACTTCCGCTGATCTCCATCCCCCCCATGCCACGCAGGTAGATCGCCCCGCCAGCCTTGGATGTGGTGTTGCTGGAGAATGAACTGTTCCGGATGATCAGAATGCTGGGCCACTTATTCTGGACAATGGCGCCGCCACCGGAGCCGATGCCAGCGTGCTGGTCGTTCATGGTAAAGGTGACGCGGTCCACCGTGGTTGTCCAGTAGGGGCTGTTGTTGTAATCTACCTGCAGCCCGGCCCCATCGTTCGTCGTGTATCCATAACGGATCGTCATGTTACTGAGGGTGAAAGACTTCCAGATGCCTGCGCCGCCGCCTGCCAAGACATTGAAAATCCGGTCGGTTGCGTTCGAACGCGCGGTGGCGCCCTGCACGATCGTGGTGTTCTGGCCCAACCCCATGAGGGTCACCCCTTTGGAGACCACGATGCCGTTTTCGGTCTGGACGTTGGTATTGACGAGGATCACGTCGCCATCCACGGTGGCGGCATTCGCGATCACCGCGGCAATCGTGGTGTTCGTGTAGGGATGAGTGAGGTTGATGATATTGGCCTGCCCGGTGCCGGCCATGAGCATAACCGCCAACCCGGGAAGCAACCGGCGGACGATACCGGCAAAGGAGCGAAATGAAGACCATGCGTTGCGATTCATGAGTTATCCCTTTTGCTGTATACGAAACTTATCAAGCCCCCACCCCATTGATCTGCTTAACTTTAACAGACTGCACCAGTCCCGTCAATGCCGCAATTCTCTTTTTTTCAGTGTTACCGTGTACATAAACGAATATGTTGCAATCCTCAGTGGCGCTCCCGTGCTGTTACCGTGTACAAATGGATATTCAAGATTGAGAATGCCTCAACACAATTATTTCCGCGTAAATGAATAACGCCGGGGACCCTTCGACGTCGCTCAGGGCAGGCGGCGGGCTCCACGTCTGGATTAGCCTGCGAGTTCGATCGTCTTGCCGGTGCGGACCGACTGATCTGCCGCCAGCACGATGCGCAGGCTGTTGATGCCATCCTCCATGTGTTGCGATAAATCCAGATCCTCGCGGATTGTTTTCAATAGATACAATTGTTCCCGACGACAGATTTCCCCGTGATTCGGTTCATCGCTCAAATCCACCATCTCGTCAGGCCGGGTAAACCGGCTGTCAGGCCCCAAATCGGCGTAGTGAACCTTCAATGATTCGGTCTTGCAGTGGGACTCGATGTCACCGGACTTGGACGCGGCCGAGGCGCTGGCCGCCACGATACTGACACAACCCTTGGGGCCCATCACATCCTTCACGAAGAAGGCCGTCTCGCTGATCATGGGGCCCCACCCGGCCTCGTACCACCCGACCGACCCGTCGTCGAACGTCACCTGTAACTGCCCGTAGTTATACATGTCCTTGGCGATCTCATCCGAGAGCCGGGTCCCGATCGCGGAAACCCGGATCGGACGGGCGCCGGTCATCTGGCACATGACATCCACATAGTGCACGCCGCAGTCCACGATCGGCGAGAGGGATTCCAGAAGGCCCTTGGCTACCACCCAATTGTCGGCCTCAACCTGCTGGTTCAGGTTCATCCGCATGACCAGGGGCTTGCCCATGGTCCGCGCAATCTCAATGAACTTGATCCAGGACGGATGGTGGCGCAGTCCATAGCCGATCACGAGTTTACGCCGGGCCTGTTTCGCTGCCGCGACAACGCGCCGGGCGCCCTCGACCGTCGTGGCCATCGGTTTTTCCAGAAAGACATGCGCACCGGCCTTAAGGGCGGCAATGGCGTATTCCTCGTGGGTTCCCGGGGTGGTGCAAACGCAGACCACATCGGGCTTTGTTGCGGCCATCGCGCGGGCGAAATCGTCGAACGTCGCGATCCCTCCGCCCAGTTCCTGATTTAGCGCCTCCGCGCGCGCCAGGTGCCGGTTGAACAGACCGGCGACCTTGAAGTCGCCAATGGATTGATAAGCTTTGGCATGGGATGCCCCCATGCGACCACAACCGATAATCAAAACTTTCAATGCATTAGCCATAACGACTCCTCTTTCTGTTTTTACGATTTGGTTACCGTCACCTTTGTCCAGTCCGTCGTGACCTTTACACCAGGAAGGGTCAACACCCCTTCGCCATCCGCGACCGCCTCGCCGGTTTGGCCGGATGAGGTGCTCCATCGATATCTGGCACCCGGCGTCACCACGAATTGCTGCAAGCGGCGCAGGGTCATATCCACGGTCTCCGTCCCCTTCCCTTTGTATCCATCATTGCCCGCCGCCATCTGGATCTCAATGGCATATTCGGCCGGATGGTCAACCATCGTCGTACTGTTCCACCGCAGGAAACGGTTGAGCCCGCCGTTGGGATCTCCATCATAGGTATTGTCGCCAAGTTGATTGTCATCACCAACGGCATCTCCCGTGCCGGTGCCGGGATTATTATTGGCTGAGAAATGACTGAACGCCGGGAATGAAAGATCGAGCCGCAGGAAGCAGGTCTTATCCTTGAAAGGTTCCCACCAAGTGTCAAGACCGACAGGCTTATCCGGCCGCTTGGTGTGTGATGCGCCATCCCAGAAGCACTGGTGCCCGATCTTGAACGTCTCCAGCGCCTGGTAGAAACTCATCGGCTCGACGCCGGGCGGTCCCGCCAGTTGCCGGAACGGGATTGAGACATCCTCGCGCCCATTCAGTGTCCGGATCCACGTGGCCTCTTTATGATACCGGGAGGCATACCAAGCCATGTTCTGCCAGTCCCACACGTTGACGCCCTCGTTGTTCTTCACCTTCGCATCAAATCGGCCCCAGATCGTCTCGCACTGCGGCCGCCATCGGCAGTACAGCCGATTGGTGGCTCCTTTGCGCGCATCCGCAGCAGCAAAAATCTTCGGGTAACGCAGGGCTAATGACGTCGCACCGGTCCCGCCCATCGAACCGCCCAGCACGAACACACGATTCGTATCGACTGGATAGTTGTTCTCGAAATACTTCAGGTAGGCCAGCAGGCGCCGCTCGGTGTAGTTGACCACCATGCCGGTGTTCGGGTCGCCACCGGGGAGTTGATCGGAGTAGCCATAGAACCAGGTACCCAAGGGATCATTGGGAATGATCACCAGCATGTCAGGAAACCAGTTCGCGCAAGTAATGATGTCCTGCCAGGTGTCGCCGAAACCGTGCAACCATAGCAGCAGTGGACGCGGCTTCTTGTCACCGGGATTGTACCCCGCAGGCAGACCGAAGGTGACATGGTACTCGTAACCGGTCGCCACGTAGCCGGGCGAATCCAATCCCGAAACAGCCTTATGGGTGAAGACGATCATGGAATTACCCTTGGTACCAGCCCGTTCCTCGACTTTGGTCAATTGGAGATTGGCCTTCTCTTCTGTTGCCCGCGAGAACATAGAGGAACCGATCAGGAGAAGCACCGCCGTGAAAGTTCGTATCATTTGTTGTCCTTTCTCTTTACACCTGTCCAACCGGAATGACTTCACTGCGCCGGCTCCACGTTTGTCAGTTTGACCACGGCCGGGTTGGGCCATTGCCAGTTGTTGTACATCCGCTGCGACTGCGTATAACTGATGACCAGACCGAAATCGGTTTGCTGATATTTAGGACGGGCATCGAATTTCTCGTCATACTCAAGCAACTCGCCGCTATGGCCAAGCACTTCAATCCGTGTCTCCGGCGTGGCCCGGGCGCTGGCGATCGTCAATGTACGCCTTTCGCCGCGGCCGAGTGCACGCTGCGTATCGAGCACATACAGGGTGCTCCCATCTTTGCCGGCGCTGTACATGACGGTATTCTCCCCGACGACCGACCAGGGGCGCACCCCGCGAACCGCTTCGCCATTTACGAACAACCACAAGCCGAGTTCCCGAAGCAGATCGTCCTTGTCACGCGGCAACAGGCCGTCGTCATCCGGTCCACCAATGGCCAACAGCAGTGTTCCCCCCAGCGCCCGAATACGAAACAGCAACTCGATCAGTTCCTTGCCGGTCTTGTTGGTATCGTTTCCGGCCTTATACTGCCATTGCGTACCGATCGTATAGTGCGCCTCGAACGGTCCACGGATAGTGTCCGGCAGGGATTGTTCCGGAGTCGTCAGTGCGCCGCGGGTAATCATGATATCGGGACGCAAGGACCACGCGAATTCCACCAGCAGTTTTTCCGCCCCCGCCCCACCATCGAAGCACAACATCTCCGGCTCGTACTTTTCGATAAGCTCCCGGATTTGCGCCTTGTCGTACTCCAGCAACGCCGGATTGCGGTCGGGCCGGTCATAGTCGCGCAGGCGCGACGGCCGCAATCCATGCTTGACCCATGAGAACCACGCGTCATCAGGCGAAAAATAGAGGCTCACCGGGATCCCTTGCGCATGAAACGCATCGGTCAGTTCGCGCATCAAATCACGCCCGAAGGGCGTGCGCATGACGTTGAACTCCGTGGTCTGGGTATCCCAGGCACACCAACCATTGTGGTTCTTGGCGCAGATGCAGACGTAATCGAAGCCGCACACCTTTGCCATCCGGGCGTACCAGGCGGCATCGAAGTGGCGCGGGTTGAACGTACGCGGTAAATCGTTGAAGTACCGGTGGAGATAATCGTCCGATGCGCCAATGACCGAGTGCGCCTCGACGATCCCGAGTTGCGCATCAACGGTCCAGAAGATATACATCCCGAGAGCCTTGTCCTGGTACCACTCCACCCGCTCCGGCGTGTTGGCCTGGCGCGTGAATACCTGCTGCGCGGAAGTATCCTGTTCCCCGTTTGCATCCTTAGAGTTCATGCTAGCATCCTTAATGTTCAAGTTTATATCTTAAGTGTTCAACCCATGTTCGTTTCAGTCGTTTTCGAAGCATTACAATGCCCCACCTCTGAGAAGAGTAATCGCCCCGGTAACCTGGCGGCGGAAACGGGACCAGTCTTCAGCACCTAGAATCGCATCGTGGTCACGCTGACCCAGCTTGAAACAGGCCATGCGATCGGCAATCAACTTCTCCGCCGCCTGTGCAGCCGGCGTTCCAACCTTCTCTTTGGCCAGACGCGTCAGCGTAATGAGCCGGCGATAGTCATTCAAACCCAGACGATTGCGCTCAAAGTCCAGTGATGGCACCAGCCGCCCGTCCGGCGAGGCGTTGCACCAGGCATAGTCGTCTTCGCGGCAGTCAAGCGCATAGTACGGGTCACCGGCGACCACATTCCAGTGCCAGGAAACACGGTATTTGGCACCAAACTGCTTGAAACATTTATACAGGTAATCGCCATAGGTCCAGCGGTTCCCTCCGTTGTAGAAAGCCCAATCACCACCGGCATCACGCAGCATCTTGACCGAATCCTCGTTGTGTCCGTTCCAGTCAGCCACATGCAGGGCCTTGGCCAGCAGGTAGTGCGGAGCCTTGGGATCCGCGCCTTCGTAACTGGTCGCTCCGGTAAAATAAGGCGGCCCCTTGGGGAATGCCTTGCGGTAGGCCGCCGCATTCGCCGTCGAAGCGTCCAGCGCCTCGCCGATCGGCTCGTCGCACAGGTTATAGTACACTGGCAACCAGCCCTGTTCGTCGGCGTGTTTCTGGATGGCGGTGTAGACCGCCTTGATGAACTCGCTATAGTCACTGAACCCTGCGGCCTGCATGGCGGTATTATCCTTGGCATAGGCGTTGATCCCTCTGACACCGCCGCCATAGGTGACAACCGCCAGAAAACCCATGTCCCGGGCTTGCTTCATCTGCGCATCAGCGCGGGTAAAATCAAACTGGGGCTGACGCTCCTTGTTGAACCCACGATACGCGATATCCGGGACCCCGGTGAAGGCGGTGAAGCCATAGTCGCGCAGGCGCTGCAGGCTTTTCGCGGATAGTGAGGCTGCAAAGGCGGCCGCGTTCGTGTCGCCGCCGACCCACGGCACGCCGATGGAGTACCCGAACGGGCCCGCAGGCATGTCGACCGGATCCAGCGTACCGGCATGTACGGTAAATACGAACGGAAGGGTGTCACGGCGGCCCTTGGCGGACACTACCGTCACCTCGCCCTGATAGAGCCCGGCCTTGGCATCCACGGGTGTTTTAACCGTCAGCCAGAAACACCGCGCCATGTCCTTGGGACAAGCCACGGTGTTCGCGGGCATCAGCAAACGGGGTTTGATCGTGTAGACGCCGCCATCCATGGTCACCCGCGTCACACGATAGGAGACAAAGCCGACATCCACGGCGGAAGCCGGAATCGCACCGGCCCGGCCTTTGAGATCGCTCACGGTCACGGTTACCTCGCCCAGATCACGAAGAGGCACGAGAGCCAGGGCGACCGGCTCACTCACGCCTGCGAAGGCGTCCCCCTGCAACTTCGTGCAGGCTTCGCCGGCCTTCGGCGTGTCGTTGTAGTAGATATCCCGCATGGTGTCAGGTTGGAAGAGCACATAGCCGCGCGCCTGGTCCGCCGCCGCCGGCGCCAGTGGGTCGCCAGCCGGCTTGTGCAGAATACGCTTGAAGTAGTTGTCGAAGTAGAAGCGCCGCCGGTTCTCAACAAACTGGAGGAATTTCCGGCCCTGGTCCGCCTTGGCCACCGGGTAGATCACGACGGCAGAAACACAGCAACCCCAGTTCTCGCCCTGGAAGTCAATACTGAGTTGTCCGTTGGTGACCGCAACATCAAATTGTTTTTCATGGAAATAGGCCTTCTGATACTTGTCGAACGTGTTCTCGGTCGGCAGGTCATCGGCATTCCAGAAGCGGAAGTATTTGCGTAACTGGTCCGCAAAGGTCATGGTCTCAACGACCACAGGCTGCCCCTGGGCCAGGACCGTCCGCTTGGTATAACGCTGGAAATCGCCCCAGTATTCGGACGGACTATCGATATTGACGAACACATGGTAGGTCCCGTTCGGAACATCCACGGCCAAGCCGCCGGACTCGATGCAGATGAAGTCCTGGTAGAGCGGGTCCGGCTGAAGGGCGTCGATCGTTTGCCACACCTTGGCGTTCTTGAGTCCATAGCCGCGTCCCTTGGAATACATGGAGGAGGCCGTGATGGGCGTGAACCCATCCATAACCGGACTCGTACCCGCGCCGAAATCGAAGGCGTAGAGTCCATCAAAGACAACTTTTTCAGCCGCATCGTCGCGTTCCAGACGGATGTTATCGATGAACAGCGGGCCCGCCGGCTTCTCCGCCGCGTGGCTGAGGGCGAGGCGGGTCACACCCGCCAGATCAAGCATCCGGCCAGGGCGGGCTTTCTCACCGACGTAAAGCTGCTTCACGGGAATCGTCAGCGTGCTCTGGCCGGGCGGCACAATGGTCTCATAGTTGACACGCGTCCAGTAGCCGTCGGTGGACTTGTCGCGGATCTCCAGATAGATCGGTACGGGTTCGGCCGCGTCGGCGTAGATATCCGCCTTGAGATAATCGTAGCCGGTCCAATCCTGAGGACCGTTCAAGCCCATGTAACTGCGATCCAGGCGCAGCGCCTTGGCACCGTCTGTGGCGTGTTCGGTAACCACCTTCATGGTCGCCACATCTCCGTCGATCGGGGCGTTATCCTCAAACGAGGCGATCAGTTTCACCGCCGGCCCCTCCGCGCGCCTGGGTTTTGCCGTCAGCACCGAGCCGCAGGAGTAGCAGGTCTTCCACGCCGGCTCGTTGCGGTAGCCGCACAGCGGGCAACGCATCTGGTCCGCGCCCAGTGGGCCCGGGGGTACAATCGGCGCCTCTTCCCTGCCCAGCACCGGTTGAGGCGTGAGCGGCGTATCGGCCGGGACCTTCTCCAAGGTAACATCGTCGATCCATAAGAACCCAGGCGCCATCAAACCGAATGACGGACTGGAGACCTTCTTCTTCGCCTTGATGTCGGCGACATAGGTCAGGGGCGTCCAGCCAAACGTGCCGCCCTTTTCGAGTCCGATGTAGACGCCGTCAAACATGAACTCCGTATTCCCCTTCCAGGTGCCGGACCCGATATCCAACCCGCGGATGAAGGCGGTGATGCGGTAGCGTCCGGGTTCGAGTTCTTTTTCCGGCATGCAGACGCGGATCTTGGGCCCGCTGACGCCCGCCAGCAGGCAGGAGTGTTTCCCGGAGTGCGCGACCTGGCCGACCTCGAACGAGCAGTCGCCCTCATATTTCCAGCCACCCCATTTCTTGAAGACGTGCCCGAACTGGTTTCGCGCCTGGGGTTCCTCAAATGAGGGATCATTAATGAGATTAACACCAGCCTGCACCGTTAAAGCCCCTGCGAGCCCGATCAATCTCATCACCATTCTTGTCATGCGCATGATTTTGATTCCTTGTTCTCCAGCATTCCCGCAGAAGGTAACATCCTGACGCCGGCGCCGTCAATCTGAATTACTAACATGTACACGGTAACACGAGATGTATTCACGAGGCAGGTCCCTTGGGCGACCCCCTTCACTACCGGACGGGAACGGCCGGCTCCAGTTCCGGGTTAGTGTTCTGCGGCAAGACCACAAAGGATAGCGAGCCGCGGCGTGGAACGCTTTCTTTTCTCGCTACGGCATTTCACATTACAACTTTCATATTATTCATCTATTATTCAGTTTTCTTGTCATTATAGCGGGTCGTGTTATTCTTACGCATTATGGACAGCCAAGAAATAGAAGCCTATCTCGCCCGTCTTTCAGAGTTGTTAGCCTTGAATAATGTGGTGGGCGAGATTGTTATTTTCGGCGGCGCAGCTATGGTCTTGGCTCACAAGGCCCGGCTCAGCACGAAGGATGTGGATGCCGTATTTGCTCCGAAGGCTTTAGTTTATCAGGCTGCGGCCAAAGTAACAGAGGAGTGCGGGGCTGCTGAAGGATGGTTGAATGATGCCGTGAAAGGATTCCTCAGTTCTGCGGGCGAAACCAAGCCTTTGCTTGATTTGCCCAATTTAAAGGTTTTTGTGGCGGCACCGGAATATCTGCTGGCAATGAAATGCATGAGTATGCGAATCGGGAAAGATGAAACGGATATTCACGACATCAGGTTCCTGATGAAGCATCTGAAACTACGGAATGCAGCGGCCATTTTGAATGTTGTTGAAAAGTATTATCCCGGGAATCAGATTCAGCCCAAAACCCGTTTTGCCATCGAAGAACTTTGCCAGGAAATCGAGACGTCATGAATGTGGTTCGTACAACCATTAGAGATATAAGCCTCACATGGAATAATGAGGTCTCTCTCGGGAAAACGTTGTCGTTACAATTATTAGGCGATTTTCTTGATGATTTCCGGCAGCGCTGTTCGTCTCCGAAAGAAAAATTGGCGTTAATTTGCGAAACGCCGGTGTGGTTGGATGCCAAAACACATGCCGATTGTAATGCCTATCTGGCTGCTGTGGTTGAAACGGTCTGTCGCGAATCGTCTCTAACCCCGCCCGAATGGACGGAGTCGCCGCAATGTTATTTGCACCGGCCATGGTTTGCGGGAGGGCTTGAGACATTGAAGGCCATTCTGTTGGTTGAGAGCCCCGTCCCCTTTAGACGCCGCAATCTATTTGTCTCCGCAAATGCCCTCGCGCGCGCCTAACCGATCAACCTGCCGGACTTAGATCCCTTGGGCGATCCCCTTCTCTACCGGCCGGGAACGGCCGGCTCCAGTTCCGGGTTGTTGCTCTTGTTGAATGCCTCTACCGCCAGTCCGTCGGTGCTGTTGACGGCGACCGTGCGCGACTCACCCGGATCGAGCCAAAAGGCGTTGTCGTCTGCGGAAAACGTATCGGCATGACCGGGACGACTGATGGTCACGCCCACCGCGGGGTGCAATCCCGTGTTGGTGACTCGCGCCACGCCATTGCCGGCCGCAAGTTCGTACGTCGTTGCAGGCAGTTCAAACAGGGAATCTTTCTTCGCTTCGTAGTTCACGAAATAGAACGTGCGGTGGACCTGACGGCCATCGGCTTCGACCTCGCTGACGACCAGCAGCGGCACCGCCTGCGTCTCTTCTGCGGTCAGGTCAAAGGTGCCCAATCTCCGCCGGCCCTGCTCGACTGCTCCGGCTCCATCGAATATCGTCTCCTTTACTTGCTTCAGCTTACCATCAAAGGCGCGGATACGCACCCGCCAGTTCACCTGGCCCAGCGCGGCCGTGTCATCGAGGAGAAACACCGGAAGGGCGAGTGCCTTGCCGACGTTATTTACACTCTCGAATAACACGACGGCCGTCACCGGCGCGAAGGCGTCCTGCACAAACCAGTGACTGAGCTTTGTCGCGCCGTACCAATCCGCCGTCGCCCAACTGGCGGCCGGATAGTTATCGTTCAGCTTATATAGCAGCGCGCCGGTCGCCTCGGGCCACCGTGTGCGGGCACGTTCCAGCGTATGACGCAGCGCGACGCACTGCGCCAGTTGCGAGCCGGCAATAAACCGTTCCAGGGTCCGGCCCTCCGTGAAGTAACCGGCGTACTGCCGCAGGCGGGCAACATCTTCCCGCCGATTGAATACCGGGGTGTGGTACGCGAAGCTTCCGTCTTCACGTGGCGGCCACTCGTGGCGTTCCTCCTCGGGCAGGTAACGCATCACCGATTCCATAACCGGCATACTCGCGATCCCGAACTCGCCAAAGAATAAAGAGGTCATCTGCAAATTGGCGTCCAACGGCGCTTTGCCCCACCAACAGTCGTAGTTGTGGGTGCTGCCGCCCCACGGTTCCCCGCGATGGAAAGGGCGGGTGCCGTCCAGTTCGACCGCCAGGCGGCCCATCATGTCGATGGCTTTCCCAAACGGCATATTGGATTCGTTGCCGCCGCCCCACATCGCCAGACTCGGGTGGTTGCGCAGGCGCAGGGTATTGAGACGCACCGTTTCTTCCAGCACCTCATACGGCTGGTCGGCGTGGCTGTTCCACGCGGTGGGCCACTCCTGCATGACCAGCAACCCCAGCCGGTCGCACGCGTCGTAGAACTCGTCCGTCTCGGGCATGCCGCTCCCCCAGGCCCGCACCATCTGGCAGTGCTGGTCCTTGGCCATTTGCAGGAAGCGCTCGTACCGCGCCGCGCTGAAGTCCATCGACGAATCCAGGGTGCACCAGCCCGTGCCCTTGATGAACAACGGCCGCCCGTTGACAATGAATGTCCAGTTATAGCGCTTGTGATTGGTTCCTTCGGGACCCGGTCCCATCTCGATGGTGCGGACACCGAAAACCACTTCGCGCTCGTCGGCAGTACCGGCGACCTCAGGCGTAAAGCGCAAGTTGAGTTGATACAGCGATTGCTTGCCGTAGCCATTGGGCCACCACAGTTCCACATCGGGAATCTGAAGCCGCAGGGATTGGCGCTGCCCGGCCTGCGCCGCGCGAACCGGCCATTCGAAGTGCAGCGGCTTCCCGGTGAAGTTGTGCGGCCGGATCATGCCCGTCAGTTTGCCGGCCCAGCCGGTGGCGGGGCCTTGCAGATCCACGACCAGATGAATCTTTCCATCGGCGGCGTGTTCGGTGGCGACAAAGGGGTGGAGAAGCCGAACCGTCGGCGCCGCTTCCACCCGCACAGACCGCCAAATGCCCAACGAGGGGATGTTGGAATAGTGCCAGCCGTAGACGTTGTTGAAGACGACTGTCTTGCGCCACCCGTTGTTCGCCTTTTCAAAGGTGGGAGACGAGTACTTCATGCCTGCCGGACCCTCGTGCGGGGCGGGATCAAGTTTCACGACCAGTTCATTCCGGTCGCGCAGCAGCGCGGCGATGTCGAACGAGGGACCGCCGAACATTCCTTCATGCTCACCGAGTTTCGTGCCGTTGAGCCAGACGGAGCAGCGGATGGCCACGCCGTCAAAGACCAGTCGATGTCGCGCGCCGACAGGGCGCGGGAAATACGTGCGGCACCACCAGGTCTTGAAACTTTGCCGGTTGGCCATCGCGTCGTTGCGTCCGCCCTTGGGGTCGGGGATCTTCCCGGCCTTTTGCAGTGCGGCGTGGACGCTGCCAGGAACGGCGGCGGGGATCGCATCATCCCACGAACCCGGTGCGAGTCGCGATTCGTCATCACCGTCCTCTGCCATTTCCCACTGACCATCCAGGATGGTCGAATCCGCCGTTGGAACTGGCGCAAGGCCAGGATCGGCGGAAAGGAACGTCACAGCGGAGGCCTCACCCTCCATCGGGCCGGGTCCGGGGGCATAGAAATGCCGGTCAATCGCATCGAGGCTGAGCGGCTTTTCGGGCAGGTCGACAGCCGAGAGCGTGCCGTCGCCGCCTTGGCCTGATTCGTCGCGAACAAAGGTGCCGTCGATGACGTGGTTGAAGTTCCATAGCCCGATCGTCGCCTCGTCCGCGGTGATCGCGCCGTCGGAGTCTGAGGTGATCGCTCGTATGCCGCGCGAGATGCGGATGGCGTGGATCAGACCGTCACCGCCCGGCGCCCCTTCGGCATTGGCGAAATAGCTATCTGTGCCAGCGTGAAGTCCGGGCTCCAGCGCAATTGTATGGGGCTTGTTTTGTGACCCCGCATCGGTGGGAGTGAGTCGTCCATCGACAAAGAACTGAGGGGTCTGACCGTCGACCGTCATGGCCAAATGATGCCATTGGCCGTCATTGACAGGCACGCAGTTCCAATACCATGCAATACCCGCTCCGGGGAAAAACGCAGCCAGATCGCCGCCCTGGCCCACGGCGATCACCCAGGGGTGTGCCCGATCAGGCGGTTGGCAAGAGACAAGCCACTCTGTGTTGTGCCGGGGCTTGGCCCAGACCTCAACCGTGAACCGGGGCGTCGCCAGATTGTCATACCACGGCACCCGCAACGCGCCGAAGCGGGCATCAAGGACTTCGCCATGCACAGGATCATTGATGATCGCCGCGGCCTTTTTGTCTTTTGAAGAGTCAAGGAACGAGTCGTTAATCTTCTTCATTGTGTTTTCATTTTCCTTGTTTGCCTGTCGGCGCCTGTAAATGTGAATAGACCCAATACTGGAACTCCGTCCAGGCTGGCGACTCACTCGCCGACACCACTTCCAACCGCAGTTTGATTCGTGACTTCCCGCGCGTATACTCCGCCGGAATCTCGAATTCGTCCTCCAGCCAACGGCGATGGGGATTTTGATCGGGCTGGTACCATGTGCGTTCTGACACCGGAACACCATCGACTACTACGCGCACCCTCTGCCGACCATGCTGCTGATCGGCCAGACGGCGTAACCGGACGCCATCGTTGTCCGTCCGGATCGTCGCAACGAACTCGCTGGAGCCGTTAAAAGCTCTCCCTGGCGCCGTCCGAACGGTATCGACATCGTCTTCATATTTCGCCGTGAGTTCGCCGTGCCATACCTGACGCTCCACACGATAATCGTGGGCCCGTTCCGAATCTGCATCGCCGATGGCGACTTCGTCGGTCAGGATCATGCCCGGCGCCTCCACGCCATAGTAGAGCACCACCCCGGAATGCACCATGTCGGTGTCATTGTGGCCGCCGGCCTCGAAAGCAAACCGGAAACCGGTTTGGAACGGATACCGGTCGCCAAGGTTGATGCGGGTCTCACTGAATTCATAAAGTGGATGACCGCTGCCATCGTACCCTGAGACCGGATTCTGTTGCGGTGGATAGACGAACCCCCATCCGTAACAGGCATGGCTTTCCGAGCCATCGCTCTCAATCTGCGGCGTGGCGCGCCCATCGATATACAACCGGACGTCCCCCTCGCAGGAAACATATTGATTGTTTAACGACCGCCCGGTCAATGTGCAGGCCACAATGTGGCCCCGGCCGGCAACCTCCGCGATAATCGAATCCCGCCCGCGTCGCACCGCCGTCGGCGGATAATACGGAGAGGCCTTGAAATAGCCGTATTGCAGCGGCGCAAGAACCTTTGCCGCCGGCGCCAGCAACAGTTCATAGGCGATGCGCGGTCCATTCCCCT
Source organism: bacterium (assembly GCA_037128595.1). NCBI lineage: Bacteria > bacterium. Next base: position 1,418 of record JBAXWB010000043.1, on the reverse strand, counting down.
GACCCCGATTCATCAATTCCACCCGGGCCGATTTCCCGAACGGCATCGGGAAATAGCAGTAGAATGTGCCGTTGGAAGTCTGTCCATGCGTCAGAAACCCGATGCGGTTGTTCCCGATCTCATTGCCGAAAAAGGCGCCCAGAGGGCACTCCACATCAGGCCGACTGTGGCCATCCCACGTCACCCTGAGCCACAGGTCTCTCAACCACACGGCAGACAGGGGGTCGGCGTGCAACCGCAGGGCAGTCACGCAACCCGCACCCGTAAGATCGAGCAGGCTGACGGTCGCCCCCGACGCCACGGTGACATTGCCCGCAACTTGTTCGGGGCCAGTTACCTCCTTCGGGTCGTGCCCCACCGCCGCCCATGCCCTGAGCAGCGGGGAATAATCCTCTTGCCCCGTAAAGGTTTTCACGCCCTCAACGGTCGCATAACGGTGGTAGATCGCGTGCCCCCAGCCGCCCTCCCCCTTGGTCTTATCTGCTCCTTCGAGTTTAACCGATGATGTGATCCGGCAGGACTTGCGAAACGGCATGGGCACAAAACTCCGTACGACCCAGATCGGACCGCGCCCCTGGGGTGGAATGTCATCGCCCACGAAGATATCGGCAAGGGGCTTGATAAACGGGAATTTCTTTCCGAATTCCGCCGGTGTAATCGTGAAGCGCGGTTCTAACTCGCCATCGAAATAGAACCGGAACACCGGCACCTTACTGCTGGGATACCGGTGTTGCACAAAGTTGTAAATACAGCCAGGCCCATCCACATCCAGCAGCACCCATTCGCCACGGTCATCCTGGTAGAGCCACCAGTCCCAGTCGGCGTTGCCGCCTTGTTTGTCGATGCTGCCCTCGTAATGGGCTGTCACGCTACCATCGAGAAACGGCAGCCGATCCAAGGCCAGCATGTTGTCAATACCAGACCGGTTCATCCAAATACCCGCGTTTCGATTCCCAGCAGGCTGGCGACATGGAGCAATTCCTGTGTCCAATCGCCATAGCAGCCGTGAATATGATTGCAGGGAAAATGGGCCAGGAAGTCGTCCGCCGAACACGCCAGCCGCGTGAAAGCGATGGGCCACTCCGGCGTCACGGTCGAACCCTTTTGAACCATGACCTTGCGCGGGAACTGCACGAACTTGCCGGGCACAATGGCCATCCAATACCTGCCATCCTTGCGGGCCAGGCGGGCCAGCGTAACCTTGCCCGGCGCGGCAAAATGGTGAACCGAGGCGCCACCCGCCGGGTAGTAGGATGCTTCAGGGAAGAACGAGACGTGCTTTAAATTCTTTGCCGGATCCAGCGAGTGACCTGCAAAATAGGTGGCGTGCGTGCCGGAATTGGAGAAGTACCAGACATTATCCTTCCCGCCAGCCATTAGCCAATGCAACAGCATTGGCTAATGGCTGGCGGGAATCT